>JADFXY010000121.1:0-10720 GCA_015233355.1 Deltaproteobacteria bacterium
TAAGTGACACCGGACAGGGCATGACACCTATGACTGCCGGCCGGATTTTTGATCCGTTTTTCACTACTAAGAGAACCGGCCAAGGAACGGGCTTGGGTCTATCTGTGGTTCATGGCATTGTTAAAGACAGCGGGGGCGTCGTCGTCGTCCAAAGTGAGCCGGGCCAGGGAACTGTTGTGCAAGTATTTCTGCCCAAACTCGAACCGCCTGACCAGCCCGAAGAAGAGTCGATGGAGGTTCTTCCTAGAGGCACGGAGCGGATCTTGCTGGTTGATGATGAGGAGGCTCTGGTGCGCGTTGCTGTAACCATCCTGGAAAGGCTGGGCTATCAAGTGACCGGGAAAACCGATCCTAAGGCCGCTCTGGAGGATTTCCAGCTTGATCCCGGTCAATTTGACCTGGTCATCACCGATCTGGCCATGCCGCGGCTGCAGGGGTTGGAATTGGCTCAAGCAATGATGAATATTCGTCCCGATTTGCCGGTTATCCTTTGCACCGGATACAATGATGCCGTCAGTCTGGAATCTGTCCGCGAATACGGCGTTAGAGACTTGCTGATTAAGCCGGCGTCCCTGAACCGGATGGCCGCGAGCATCAGGCAGGTGTTGGATAAGAAAGAATAATGGAGAAAAACCGTGGCAAAGGTCCTGATAATAGATGATGACGAGCTGATGAATGAATCATTGGCCAGGTTGATCGGCCGGATGGGACACCAGGTGGGACGGGCCTTTACCCTGGCTGAGGGGTTGAGTCTGGTCCATGCCGAGAGTTACGATGTCGTGTTTCTGGATGTCCGGATGCCAGACGGCAATGGATTGGAGGCTCTACCCCAGATACAAAAAGCCGCTTCCGCCCCGGAAGTGATTATTATCACAGCCTATGGCGACAGAGATGGAGCTAAGCTGGCCATTGAAAACGGCGCCTGGGACTATATCGGCAAGCCCGTGTCCATCGACGGTTTGACCCTTCCGCTGATTCGGGCTCTCCAATATCGAGAGGAGAAAAATGCCCGGAAATGCCCGATAGTCCTAAGACGAGATGAAATAATTGGAAAGAGCCCCAAGATGCTGGCAGCTCTAGAACGCCTGGCCCAGGCTGCCGGAAGCGGCGCCAACATCCTCATCACCGGAGACACGGGCACGGGCAAGGAACTCTTTGCCAAGGCCATTCATGAAAACAGCGCCCGGGCCCTGGGGAGATTCGTGGTGGTGGATTGCGCGGCCTTGCCTGAATCTGTGGTCGAGAGTATTCTTTTTGGGCATGAAAAAGGGGCCTATACGGGGGCGGACAGGACAAAGAAGGGTCTGGTGGAACAGGCCCACGGCGGCACCCTGTTTTTGGATGAGGTGGGTGAGCTGCCATTGGCTATCCAGAAGGCTTTCTTGCGGGTGATCCAGGAACGGCGGTTTCGGCCGGTCGGGGCTGAGCGTGAAGTAACCAGTGATTTCAGGCTAATATCTGCGACAAATCGTAGCCTTGAAGAGATGGTTGAGCGGGGTTTGTTTCGCTCGGACCTGCTTTTTCGGCTGCGGTCATTTATCATTGATATCCCCCTCTTGCGGGAACGGGCTGAAGATATCAAAGATTTGGCCATTCATTATATCAACCGGTTCTGTGAACTCTACCAGATGGAAACAAAAGGTCTGTCCCCGGAGTTTATCGAGACCTTGGCCCGGTATGACTGGCCGGGAAACGTCCGGGAACTAATCAACACGGTGGAACATGTTCTGGCTGTGGCTCGTTATGAGCCGACCCTCTTCCCCGCACACCTGCCGACCAATTTGCGGATTAAACTTGCTCAGGCCTCCTTTACTCCACATGGATCGCCGCCATTCGAGGCGGTCATCCCCCCCGTACCCCTGCCTCAGATTCACGAGGACTTGCCTAATTATGAAGATTTCAAAGCGATACAAGAACACCGGTATATTGAGCGACTGGCCGCCGTAACCGGAGGCAACCGCAAGGAGGCCTGCCGCATTTCCGGTCTGTCCCGGACGCGTTTATTCCAATTGCTGAAGAAATATGACCCGGACCATCAAGGTGAAGAATGAAGAGAGTTCACCTTTGTGAACACCTTTGTTCATAAACTTGAACATTGCTTTCCCGTACTATCCTACCTCTTGCCCCCGTCTGTTGCGCTTTCGTGTCAACTATCTTAATTAGCGCCATATAATAATTACAGCCTCCTCCTCCTATCCTGGCATGTTTCTTGAAATATCTGAAGCAGCGAATACCAACCCTTGACTTGTAGCCGAGAGAGTTCACAATGAAAGTTCTTTTCTACGCCAACCCCCAAAATATGTTCGGGCACAAGGTCAGAGATCTCATCACCACCCTGACGGGCGGCAAGGAAGAAGAATATTTCCAAACAGTTGATGACCTTGGCCTCCGGCTCCGCCAGCCGATGATGGGCAACTTCATCGCCGTGATCGCCGCGGCCAGCCGGGAGGAGCTGGCTCATATTCTAACTAACTGGCATTTCTTTCTGGGCATCCGGATCGTCCTGATCCTGCCTGACCGGGAGGAAGACACTGTGTCTAAGGGGCATTCCCTGCGACCCCGGTTTATGAGCTATGCCGACGACGATTTGAATGAATTGGCCGCGGTCTTGGGCAAAATGATCGGGAGCCCCATGGATATTCAGCGGCTGGATAACCATTGTTCGCTCGTTTTTCCTCCGGCCGGCAATAATGTCTTGCAACCGGCCAAAGAAGGTAACAATGTCACAAGCCTCTACCGTCATAAAAATTGACGATGGCGAATTCAAAGACTTTTGATGTGACTGTCTTTCTCTCATTTGAAAGGTGAGCGCCATGGACACTCGGCTACGACCCCATACCTCCAGGATGTGTGCCCTTGACAATGGGAACATGTCCGACCGCGAATTCAAGCGCCTCCGTGACCTTATCTACGACAAGTGCGGCATCAATCTGCAACCGGTCAAGAAAACCATGCTGACCATGAGGCTCCTCAAACGGTTGCGCGCCCTGGGCATGGAGTCTTTCACGGAATATTTTGATTACCTGTGCCATGCCCAGGGCAATTGGGAAGAATTGGTCCAGATGCTCGACGTCGTCACGACCAATAAGACGGAGTTTTTCAGAGAGTCCGTCCATTTCGATTTTCTGTCTAACGAAGCCCTGCCCACCCTGGTCCAGGCCGGGAACGTAGGTCCCAAGAAGAGGCTGGAAGTTTGGAGCGCCGGATGTTCCACCGGTCAGGAGCCCTATACTCTGGCCATGGTCTTGTCTAAATACTTTGAACAGTACAAAGTGGGGACTTTTTCCATCCTGGCCACCGATATCTCGACCCGTGTCTTGGCCATTGCCCAAAAAGGAATTTATCTGGAGAAGGAAGCGGATCCGGTCCCCCTCTCATTAAAGCGAAAATATCTGATGCGGGGCAAAGGGGTGAATACCGGATCTTGCCGCGTTGCCCCGGAAATTCGACGGCCGATCAGGTTTCAGCGGCACAACCTGGTGGACTGCCGGAACTTTGGGATCAGAACTCCGATGGATCTCATCTTCTGCCGAAACGTCGTGATTTATTTTGACCGGCCGACCCAGATTAGTCTGTTTGAGAAGTTTTACGGCCAACTTGCTCCCGGGGGATACCTGTTTGTCGGGCATTCGGAGAACTTGCATGGAATCAACAGTCGATTTGTGCCCGTGGCCTCCTCCGTTTACCGCAAGCTTGATTGATCCCGCGTGGATTCCGGGTTTTAAGCCGTGTCACCGGTACCCGGAACCCCAAACCCGTCATTCGGAACCTGGTTGATCAGCCGTCGATTATCCAGAGCCAACCAGCGGCTAAGGCCAGGGTCAAAATAGTCACCGGAACCCCCACCCTGGCGTGTTCCCTCCAGGATATCTTCACCCCCAACATGGCGGCCTGGTCCACCACGATGATATTGGCCAGGGATCCCACAATAAACAGGTTGCCGGCCAGGGTGGAGGATAGGGCCAGCACCGGCCCGGCGATGGGATGTGTGGCCGAAGGAAGCAGCAGCATCACCGCCGGCACGTTAGACACCAGATTGGACAGGACCACACATATCCCGAACAACCAGGCCGGATTTTCCAACCGGATGCCGCCGACGTCTAAACCGCGCTGCACCAACTCCAGGTTGCCTGATGATTTCATGGCATAATTGACCACAAACAAAGCCAGGAAGAGGACCAGCAACTGCCAGTCGATCAGGCCGAGCATCTCCCGTGATTGCATCCGCCTGGAACACAGCAGGGCCCCGGCCGCGGTCAGGGCCAATATTTCTCTGGGCCAGGGCGCGGCCAGAAATGCGCCGATCAAAGCCAGGAGGATGATTGTCCCCTTGGCCGTCTGCCAGGAATTCAGCGGGGTCTCGACCGTTTCCACCAGATCCGAGTCTTTTTTCCACCGGCCTCCGGTCAGGATGCGGATAACCACCCAGATGATCACCAGCCCTAATCCTGCCGGCAACCCCGCCTCCCACAAATATCCTCGAAAAGAAAGCCGCAGCACCTGCCCAATGAGCATATTCTGCGGGTTGCCGATGAGGGTGGCTGCGGAACCGACGTTCGCGGCACAAGCCAAAGCCAGCAAGAACGGCTTCGGGTCCAGACCTCGCCGGGCACAACTCGACACCAGCACCGGCGTCACTGACAGACAGACGATATCATTGGCCAACAATGCCGATAAAACCCCAGCCACCCCAATGAGCAGAGCCAGCAGCACCTCCGGCGATGTTTCCAGCACCGCCAACCTCCGGACCAGATAAGAATAAAACCCACCCAACCGGAACTGGGCTGAAACGACCATCAGTCCGAACAGCAGGGCTATGGTCGGAGTGTCTATGGCCCGCAATGCCTCAGCCGTGGTCAGTTGGTCGCAGGTCAGCAAGGCAATGGCGCCCAGCAAGGCTACTCCGGTCCGGTCCAGGGCCAGGCCCGGAATCCGGCCCAATATCATGCCCAGGTAAACGATGATAAAGACGGCCAAGACCATTTTGTTCAAGGGAGCATCTCCTTAAAGGCAGTTGCGTATTGCGTGTTACGTGTTGCGGGTTTTGCATCTCGTGTTGGGTGTGATCCCCCGGTTATTCTTCAAACGGCCACCGGCGCTTCTTCAATTTAACGGCATGGTAACCCTACGGTTGCTTTTTCATAACATGTTTATTCGGACAGGCAAAGGCACCAGTTGTCTTAACAGGCTTTTTTATGCTTTGCAACCCGCAACACGAAACATGTAACCCGCAACGCCATCGTTATTTTAGCCGGGTGTGGAATTTGACTTTTCGTTATGTCAGAATTGTGCTAACCTGCCGACGCTCAAACCCTGTCGGTAATCATTTGTCCGGGCCTTCAACCAGGCCGGATGTCTGCCCGTTGTTTCTCTATAGAGGGTAACAAACATATATGAAACGGAATATCTATCTTAAGATGAAATCTTTGGAAGAAGCCCAGGACATCTTTTTCAAAGCCTTTGACTTGACCGGCAGTTTGGGCGCAGAAACTATCCAGGCCTCGGAAGCCCTGGGCCGGGTGACGGCCGGGCCGGTCATAGCCAGGGTCTCTTCGCCGGGGTTCCACGTGGCGGCCATGGACGGCATTGCGGTTAACGCCGCGGATACCTTCGGAGCCAGGGATGATGCCCCCGCCACCCTGGTCATCGGCCAAATGGCTGGATATATCAATACGGGCCATGTCTTGCCTGAAGGGACCAATGCCGTCATTATGATTGAACAGGTCACCGAAATCTCTCCGGACCGGGTATCCATCCGGCAAGGCGCCTATCCCTGGCAAAACGTGCGCAAGGTGGGTGAAGATATTGTGGCTAAGGAACTGCTGTTTCCCCAAAACCATTACCTGGGTCCCTATGAGATCGGGGCGTTGCTGGGCAGCGGAAATTACACCGTGGAGGTCAAGGTGCGTCCCAAGGTGGCCGTCATCCCTACCGGTTCTGAGCTGATCCAGTTGTCCTCGGACAGCCTGCCGGTGCCCCGAGGTAAGGTGATCGAGTACAATTCGGCCATTATCGCCGCCTTGGTGACCGAAAACCACGGCATCCCGGAGGTCTATCCGATTGTCCCGGATGATTACGCGGCCATCAAAGCCGCGGTTGTCCAGGCCCTCGAATCCGATGCCCATCTGATCATTATCAATGCCGGTTCCTCAGCCGGATCCGAGGACTACACCGCGGCCATTATTAGCGAACTGGGCGAAGTGATGGTTCATGGCGTGACCATCATGCCCGGCAAGCCCACCATTTTGGGCCGGGCTCAGGGGAAACCGGTGGTGGGTAATCCCGGTTATCCCGTCTCGGCCGTAATCTCTTTTGAGCAGTTCATCGGCCCCATGCTCTGGGCCATGCAAGGGCAAGCAAGCCCCAAGCGGCCTCAGGTCAGCGCGATCATGTCCCGCAAGGTCCCGTCTAAGCTTGGGGTGGAGGAATTCCTTCGAGTTAAACTAGGCCGGATCGGAGACAGGGTGGTGGCCACTCCGGTGGGCCGGGGCGCCGGGTCGATTACCACTCTGACCCACGCCGACGGAATGGTCCGCGTTCCGGCTTTATCCGAAGGGATCATTGAGAACAAAGAGGTCAATGCTGCGCCGGCTCTCGTCATCCGGTGTATCGGTCATGAAGGTTAAAGACAGATACTTGAGCTTGGAATGTCCTTTTTTGGGCCTGGATATCTTGCATAAGCCGGTTATAGGCTCATTCTCCCAGCGAAGCAAACTAAACTCGAAAAACGCCACCGTTTCTTCATGATCGAAAAGACCGATCAGTTCTCGTTTAATATCTAGAGGCTCATCTTTTGACAAGGCCCGCTCCTCCCGTAAAAATGCCTGCTTCCAACGACTATCTTTTAAGACTTACTCGATTCCGGCGGTTGCGCCCCAATACCGTCGAGTTGAGGCAACGACGTTAAGATTTCTCGCTCCGCCCGAAATGACAGGGAAGCGGACCATCCGCAATGACGATATAAATTTGTCATTCCGAGCGAAGCGAGGAATCTTATCACCTCATAAGATGGGCAGGCCGTATTTTAATTCGACAGCATCAATGTTGGGCTCATAGCCGTCACCTTATCCTCCTCGGGGGAACTATAATCGAGGTACTTTGCCTATGCTTCTTCACCAAAAAAACGGTTATGGTCAAAATCGTCCCCACGGCCATTATGGCGGCCGAAACAAAGTAGGCGCATCTGATTCCCGCCACCAGGGCGCTGTGAGGCGCGGTGGAAAAATGCTTAACCATACCGGCTTTGTAGGAAGCAAAGACAACCGCACCGTAAACCGCTCCGATCAACGGCACTCCAGAGGTTGTTCCCAAAGTGCGAGATAAGGACACCAGGCCGGAGGCGATTCCTAATTGTCCAGGCGGGGCCGCCCCCATGATGGCGCTGTTATTGGGTGATTGAAAGATACCCATACCCAAACCTATCGGGGCCAATCTGAGGACATAACCCAGTTCGGTTACATTGGCATCCAAGGTGCCGGCGGCCAGGAAGCCTCCAATAAGAATCAACTGCCCGGTCAGGCTGATGGGCCGAGTGCCAAACCTATCCGAGAGCGAGCCTGCCCAGGGCGCCACCAATCCCATCATCAGCGGAATCACCATCATTTCCAGGCCCACTTTTTCCACGCTGTGCCCCTTCACCAACGTCAGGAAAAAGGTCAGCAGAATATAACCTCCGGAAAGGGAGAGAAAAGCCAGGAAGCCCATTAGCAAGCCCAGACCAAACCGAGGAGTCCGAAACATTTCCAGGTTGACCATGGGCTGGTCAGCCCTTTTTTCGGCCACTACGAAGGCAGCCAGGCCGACCAGGGTCGCGGCCAAGAGATCAAGGGCTAACGGATAATCAAAACCATGCCGCTGACCCAAGGTCATCCCAAAGGCATAGCAGGCCAAAGTCAGCAACATAATAAACGCGCCCGGGAAATCGAACCGCTGCTTGATCGTCCGGCGTATCGATGAGGGCACGTAGCGGGTCGCAGCCAGCCCGGCGATTATTCCGATGGGTACATTGACCAGAAAAACGGCCCGCCACCCGGCCAGCCCGATGAGCACTCCGCCCAAGGCCGGACCCAGGGCCAGCCCGACCGAAACCACTCCGCCCATGGCCCCCAGCGCCCGGCCCCGTTCGGAGGAAGGAAAGGCCTCGACCACAATGGCCCCGCCCAGGCTCTGCATCATCACCGCGCCCAGTCCTTGCAGCGATCGGAAGGCAATCAGCCAACCCACCCCTGGAGCTAGGCCGCAGAGCAACGACCCCGAAGTAAAAATGGCCACCCCCGTGATGTAGACCCCTTTTCGGCCCAGCATGTCGCCCAGCCGGCCAACTCCCAGCATTAAGGAGGTAATGACCAAGACGTAGCTCAAGATGACCCACTGGATGGTGGCGAAATCAGTGTGTAGTTGTCTTATCAGGGTGGGAAGAGCCACGTTGACTATACCCATGTCCAGCGTGGCCATAAGAACACCCAACCCAACGGCGCAGAAGGCCCCCCACTTATGGGGTGCCGGGGCCAGAGACATATCCGGTCTGGAGTCCATTCGAGGTCTCGGGGTTGCTATATCAGAAACCACTACCAGTGGCTCAGGGAAATTCCTAAGGTGGGAATATAATCTTTGGTTCCAAAAAAGCCGGTCCCGGTTATTCCCTTGCAGAATAACCGAGACGAATTCAGATTAACCATTGCCGGCGGAAGCAAAGTTCAGCTTGCGCGCCTTTCGCGCTCGGCCTCTGTAAGGTAAATGACCAACACATGTCCGGGTTTGACGTCCTTAATGGTCCGTTTCGTCATCCCGTTCCATTTTGTGAGATCATCCAAGGCGACGTTATATTTCTTGGCCACCTGGTAGACCGTCTCACCCTTTTTTATCCGATAAGTAAATTTCTTTTTTGTGTTTTTGTCGGCGGTTTTATTGGCAGCCAGCAATGACTTATTCTTGCCTTTTCCTCCATTGGAGGAGACGGATGCGTTTTCCTTGCCTTTGGTCTGAGCAACGGCAGCCTTAGCGGCGATGACGGCTTGTTTGCCACGCAGGGGAATTTGCAGGGTGTCGCCCACTCGGACATCTTTGGCTGAGCTGAGGCCATTAGC
This sequence comes from Deltaproteobacteria bacterium, assembly GCA_015233355.1. Taxonomy (GTDB): domain Bacteria; phylum Desulfobacterota; class JADFXK01; order JADFXK01; family JADFXK01; genus JADFXK01. The sequence goes on from JADFXY010000121.1 coordinate 9,087, forward strand.
CTCTTTGATACAAGCCACCGTGGTACCATATTTTTTGGCGATCTTACCCAGGGCCTCTCCCCGGCAGACAGTGTGTCTTCGGTAAGATACACCGGTGAGCAAATGAGGTCCGGCAGCGGCCATTTCCCGATGCGATGTTAACTTATCTAGATTGGCCAGCAGAATCTCTTTCTTTCCCGCCGGGATCCGCAGTTTGTAGGCACCCGCCCCAGGAGGGGTTATTTGCCGCCGAAGTTCCGGATTGAGCGCTTTCATCTCCGCCGCCTCAACCTGCATAATCCCCGCGGCCTGGTCCAGATGGACTCCTGCCGGGACGTCTAGTTCCTCGAAGGTCAATGGAGGCAAGTATTCGATATCGGTGAAGCCGTAACGGGCCGGTTCTTTGGCGATAAGGGCTGCGGCAATCATTCTGGGCACGTATTCTTGTGTTTCTTTGGGCAGCTTTTGTCCATTGGACAGCTCCCAATAGTCCTGGGCGTCATTTTTGGCCATGGCCTTCATGATCCGGCCTTCACCGGCATTATATCCGGCCGCGGCCAGATACCAGGAGCCGAACATGCCGTACAAATCGGTCAGATATTTGGCAGCGGCAACGGTGGATTTAACCGGATCACGGCGTTCGTCGAGGTATTCATCAACCGTCAGACCATATCTTTCGCCGGTCGCCCGGATGAATTGCCACATCCCGCAGGCATTAGCCGGAGAAAAAGCATAGGGGTTAAGGCCGCTCTCTATCATAGCCACGTAAATCAGATCTTTGGGCAGACCATGGCTGGCTAAGACTTCATGTATCAACGGTTGGTAGCGGGTGGTTCTAGACAGCCACTTCCTAAAAATATGTGGAATATTGACCTGATAATAATTGATGAAATATTCCACCTGGTCGTTGATCGTGATCGGGATATCGTAGCTCACCTGCCCCGTCTGCAGTTGCCCCAACTCATTTAATTCGGAAATGACCTTTTGTTTGATCTCTTCTTTGGATGGACGGATGATGTTTTTGACGATGGTATTCTCGGGGGGTTTGCTGAATACGTCATCCAGGGCTTGGGCGTCTGGGTCGGGGCTGTCTTTTTGATTCTGACCATCTGCGCCAAAGGTCAGATATCCTCTTTTAGCCGGACCGGTTTTCTGCGCCGTCTGTTCAGTGGCACAGCCGAATAGAAAGAAACAGCAACACAAACCAAGTACGAATGCTTTCATCATCTCTATCCTATTTTTATTTTAGTGACCATTAATAATACAATTGACTAATACTCACATGCGCCGAATAGACCGCCGGAGGGTTACGCCAGCTTCCATAAAAAGCCTCGCGGGAAGTCTATTGGGGATATTTGTCCTGATAACTGGTTATTTTCAGATTTCGGGTTTCAAACTCAATCTTGCTTCATGGAGTTAGAAAGAATCCTTTGTTTTGGTCCTGACGTCTCGCGGTGACAAAAGCTAATACCTCGGACATTCAGGGTCTTGGCAGACCTAACGAGATTAAAACGAGATTAAAAAAAATTGAGCCGATCTTTCGGTAAGTAGAATAGCGTGCTTGTTTATCATAAAAATAAAGCGAATTCAACCCAAAACTATCGACCGGCTCAATATAATGATACATCTTTGTTTTACTTAGATATATCTGAACA
>JADFXY010000121.1:10857-11388 GCA_015233355.1 Deltaproteobacteria bacterium
GCCGACGGGATGTTGTGCTTTCTTGAGCAAAGCCTCGCCTTAATCCAGTTCCATGACCAAATGACCGGCCGGAGATGGATCATACCCCCCCATTTGGGCCACGGTCGACCTAAAGGCGGGAGAGGTAATGGTCGAAAGCACCGCCTGAATCATCGGGGTATCATAAAAGGCTGCGGGGATGACCAGGTCATAGCGTTCTTGGATGATGGGGATGAAATCCAGATCCAGGGCCCTGGCCGCGGCGGCAATGCCCAGTCCCGCATCCGACCGGCCGCTCAAGACATCCACCGCCACCGACATATGGGTGTACTCTTCCCGGTCATACCCGTTGATCAGAGCCCGATCCAGGTCCATTGTCTGCAACTTAAAATCCAGCAACACCCGCGTCCCGGAACCGGCCTGACGGTTGGTAAAGGACACATCGGACCGGATCAAGTCTTTCAAAGAGGTTATCCCCTTGGGGTTGCCCCTGGCCACGATCAAGCCCTGATCGCGATAAACCAGCGTGACCAACTTGATTCCCACGCCGGC
>JADFXY010000122.1:0-11373 GCA_015233355.1 Deltaproteobacteria bacterium
AGAAGCCGGTTAGAAGGTTTGGCTCTTATACCGCTGAGCTAATCGCCTTGGCGGCTTGGTTGAAGAAATGTGGGGTGACCACCGTGGCCATGGAATCGACGGGTGTCTACTGGACATCCCTATTTCGAATTCTCGAAAGCCGAGGGTTTGAGGTTAAATTGGTTAACGCTGCGCATGTCAAGAACGTCCCCGGCCGAAAAACTGATGTAAAGGACTGTCAGTGGCTGCAACAGCTCCACTCCTGTGGTCTGCTGCGGGGCTCATTTCAGCCGGATGAAAAAATCCGGGTACTGCGCAGCTACTGGCGTCATCGGGATAATCTCATCAGGTATGCCTCATCCCACGTACAGCACATGCAAAAGGCGCTGGAACAGATGAACCTGAAGCTCGTCAAAGTTGTTTCCGATATTACCGGTGTGACCGGAATGTCGATCATCAGGGCCATGTTAGAGGGTGAACGGGACCCGGTCAAGTTGGCGGCCATGAAAGATCCTCGGATCAGAAGTTCGTCAGAAGAGATTGCCATGGCCCTTGAGGGTGACTATCGCCAGGAACACCTCTTCGCCCTGAAACAGGCAGTCGAGATCTACGATATTTATCATCAAAAGATTCGATCTTGTGACTGCGAGATCGAAAATTACCTGAAAGAGTTCGAATCTAAAAGCAATCCGGAGTCTAACCCGTTATCATCCCCCAAAAAAGGTAAGAATAGGGTACGAGGCAATCGGCCGGAATTTGACCTCCAAAGCCATTTATACCGGATCAGCGGTGTTGACTTCACTCAAATCGATGGGTTGAGTGTCATGACCGTTCAAACCATTATCTCAGAAGTCGGTTTGTACCCTGATGCCTTCCCGACCGAAAAGCACTTTGGTTCCTGGCTGGGGTTATGTCCTGCCAACAAAATTACCGGCGGCAAAGTCAAGAGTTCCAGGACTCGCAAGGTGGTCAATCGGGTAGCCGACGCCTTTCGGATGGCCGCTCAAGCTGTCATCAAGAGCAATAGCGCCCTTGGGGCCTTCTACAGGCGAATGAGGGCAAAGCTTGGCGGCCCCAAAGCTATTACCGCCACCGCTTATAAAATAGCCCGCCTGTTTTACAGGTTATGGAAAACCGGGGTCGCTTACAAAGACCCCGGGGCCGATTACTACGATCAGAAGTACAAAGATCGGGTAGTCAAGAACATGGTCAACAGAGTCAAGCAGTTAGGATACGATGTGGTGCTCACCCAAACTGCCTGATAGAAGAGTCTCATAAGAGCAAATTGGAACCCGGGCGCAAAATCTATCGTCCCGTCTATTACGGCTTTTTGGAGGATACATCCAGCTTGAGCCCCAGTTCTAAGAGCTGGGTGGCAGTTACCGAAGATGGCGCCTGGGTGGTCAGGCAGGCCGCTTTCTGGGTTTTGGGGAAGGCGATCACATCCCGGATGGAATCCCGTCCGGTAAGGAGCATAATCAGCCGGTCGAAGCCGAAGGCCAAACCGCCATGCGGTGGGGCGCCATATTGCAGGGCCTCAAGGAGGAAGCCGAATTTCTCTTCAGCCTCTTCCGGACCGATGTTCAAGGCCGAAAAAACTTGGGATTGCATTTCGCTGCGATGGATTCGGATACTTCCCCCTCCGATTTCATTCCCATTCAGGACCAGGTCGTATGATCTGGCCCGGACGGCCAGCGGCTCAGTGGTTAGCTTGTCCACATCTTCATCCATGGGTGAGGTAAAGGGATGGTGCATGGCCACATAGCGGTTTTCCGTATCGTCATATTCCAGCAGGGGAAATTGAATCACCCAGGTGAAGGCAAATTGATTTTCTGGAATCAGCTTGAGCTTCCGGCCCAATTCCAACCTCAATTGGCCTAAGGCCGCGTTCACCACCGGCCGGGAATCAGCACCGAAAAAGATCAGGTCGCCTTCTTCCATGCCCAACCTGGCGGTTAGACCTTGCTTTTCTTCTTCGGACAGGAACTTGGCAAAGGGTGATTGCCAGCCGGTGGGGTTGACTTTGATCCAGGCCAGGCCTTTGGCGCCATAAATGGCCACAAATCCGGTAAGATCATCTAATTCTTTGCGGGATAATGAGGCTGCTCCTTTGGCGTTGACGGCCTTAATGATGCCGCCTTTTTTGGCCGCCTCGGCGAAAACCTTGAACCCGGAATTTTTGACCACATCGGTCACATCGACCAGTTCAAGCCCAAACCGGGTATCCGGCCGATCCAGCCCGAACCGGGCCATAGCCTCCGCATAAGTGATGCGGGGAAAAGGCGTGACCAGCTCTAAGCCGATGATCTCTTTAAAGATGGTTGTGACCATGTCCTCCATCACCGACATGATATCTTCCTCGGTAATAAAAGACATTTCCAGATCGATCTGGGTAAATTCGGGCTGCCGGTCGGCCCGCAAATCCTCGTCCCGGAAGCATTTAACGATCTGATAGTAGCGTTCAAATCCGGCCACCATCAGCAATTGTTTGAATAACTGGGGCGACTGGGGCAAGGCATAAAAATAACCCTGATTGACTCGGCTGGGCACCAAATAGTCCCTGGCGCCTTCCGGGGTGCTCCTGGTCAAGACCGGAGTTTCAACTTCTATAAAGCCGTGGTCGTTTAAGAACGACCGGACGCACTGAGCCGTTTTGTGCCGGACCAACATATTGTTAAATATGGCGGGGCGTCTCAAATCCAGGTACCGGTATTTAAGCCGAATATTCTCTGAAACATCGACCCGGTCCTCGATCATGAACGGGGGTGTCTTAGATGGGTTCAATATCTCCAATTCTTCGGCCAGAATTTCAATGGATCCGGTGGCTAATTTGGGGTTGACCATTCCTTCCGGCCGCTCCCGAACCAGGCCCCTCACGGCTAACACGTACTCACTACGGATAGAATGGGCAGAACTATGGACCAGGGAATCGAGTTCAGGATTAAACACCACCTGGGCCAGACCCTCCCGGTCTCGTAAGTCGACAAAGATTAAGCCGCCGTGATCCCGGCGCCGCTGGACCCAGCCGGCCAAGGTCACGGTTTGGCCGATATGCTCGGCTCGTAATAGACCGCACCACTGGGTACGTTTCAGGGTGAAAGATGGTGATGACAAGCTGTAACCTCCCCGATCAATTATTGTTAGTGTCCCTGCCTGGCGTCAAAGCATTTTAGTATAGGGTAGTTCAAAGTTGATGTCAAACGAAAATAGGTCAGAGCCCAGGGCAAACGCATGAAAAGCTCTTAAGACGGTCAAATCCAAATAGGCTTGGAAGGGGCGAACATGGGTAGCCCAGGGGGATAGCTCTACATAATGCAATTACCCATCATCACCTCTATTTCCGGTGGGTCAAGGTCCCAACCCAGGATGCCTGACTTCTTTTATAAGGTATTTTTAGTTGTAATATGATTGCCCAGGCTCTCCGGATGCGGAATTCGATGGTGACGTGGTTGGCTTTATTCTTGGCGATGTCAGCGGCTGAGACTATGGGATCGCCGATACGGTGGGCTGGATCGCCGCGATCGAGATTGATCCCGGGTATCAACAACGGTTCCGATCACCTCGGCCCGTAACGGATTTACACCTCATGAAATTCACGCCATGGATAGCGCACTAAGAATAAGCCTCGCCAGAGGGAACCGGCAGGGCTTATTGGATTACTTTAGGTTAAGCGCTTCGTCATCTCGGTTCTCGGTTGCGTTTCATGGGCAGAATAACAGTTGAGTGTTCCAGTTCAACTCGCCCACGATGGCGACAGATCCCGAGTAAGAAACGGCCGCTCTGTTAATCAGCCACATATAGACTCTTACCGCAACTGTTTTTAGACCTCCGGCCCCGGTGGCCGTGATGCCGCCGGAGCTGGAGGTTACCGCTTAGCCGGTAAACGGGTCTCACCTGTTTGATATCGGAGCATCTGCGGAGCCAGCGACATTATAAACAGCGGTGACGATCGGGCTATCGATCCAATCAAATTCAAAGGCCTTAGCCTTAATAGTCATGTTGGTATGCAGGGGCACGTTGATGGCCGCAGTATATTCAGTAGAACTCGATGTTGGGTCGCTCCCGTCAGTGGTGTAGCGGATTGTGGCCCCGTAAGTGGTGCAGGAGATGGTCACGCTTTGGGCCGTGGTGTAAGTCCCGGCGACCGGTGAGAAGATCGGGGAACCCACCATTCCGACATTATAAACAGCAGTCGCACTCTCCGCCCAATCAATTTTAAAGGCCTTAGCCTTAATAGTCATGGGCTGCGAGGGCACGCCGATGGCCGCGACATACAGAGTAGAAAGCTGTGTTGGTTCAGTCCCATCGGTGGTGTAAATTATTGTTACGCCGGGAGTGGTGCAAGATATGGCTATACCCTGGTCAGTCAGATAGAATGTCGGGGTATCCACAGTGCCGGTGACATTGAAAATCGTCCAGGCGATAAAGCTGGGTGTCAAACCATCCTTAAAAGCAATAGCTTTAATGTCCATCCTGGTATTCAGAGGCACGCTGATGGCCGTGGTATATTCAGTGGAGTTCGCTGTTGGGTCGGTCCCATCGGTGGTGTAACGAATTGTGGCCCCGGAAGTGGTGCAGGAAATGGTCACGCTTTGGGCCGTGGTGAAGGTCCCGCCGATCAGTGAGAAAGTCGGGATATCCACCTGAAAGGGATTGGGCGGAGGAGCTGGAGTAGATGTCGGGGTGCCGGCTGGTGTTGAGGTGGCACCTGGGGTAACAGTCGGCGTTGGGGTCGGCGTCGCGGCCGGCGTTGGGGTAAACGTTGGGGTCGGCGTTGGGGTAAACGTTGGGGTCGGCGTTGGGGTAAACGTTGGGGTCGGCGTTGGGGTAAACGTCGCTGTCGGTGTCGGCGTGGCCGCGATCGTATAAGTAAAAACCCCGCCGCTGTGACATGATCCTTGAACAGAGGTGACTCGAACGTTGCCGGTGGCGCCGGTGCCCACCACTGCCGTAATCTGGGTGGGGCTATCAACATGGAAAGATTGGGCGGCCACACATCCGAAGTTAACGGCAAAGACTCCGGTGAAATTGGTCCCGGTTATGGTTACGGTCGTCCCTGTTCCGCCGGAATCCGGAGTGAAGGAAGTGATCGAAGGACCAGATGGCCCACATTGTCCATCACGAACAGCCCAGACGTGATACGCACCTCCCTTATTATTGCTATATACGGTGCCACTGTCCAGAAGGACGGTCATAGCGAGGTACGTAGCGCCGGTGTCGGTAGAACTCGACCAGTAGTAGTTGTGTAACTGGATGCCGATAAAGGGATGACCCATGGGCAGCGCCGGGTCATAATGACCGTAATCTACCAGGCTCTTCAGCTCATTGACATTTGGCAATCGCCAGGCGCCGGAGTAGGAGCCGTCGGCCAATCCACAGCTTCCGCTAGCTAACCCATTGGCGGCGGATAGAGCGTTGGACCAATTTTGCGTATTGAAACAGTTGGCGTTCTTTAGCCAGACCAGCCTGGTTAGGTTGTCGGTGACAGAGCCATCGCTGTTATCGGTAAACCGAGGGCTGGGCCAGGGTACGCCCTCTTGTATTGCGCCGTCGTCACCGGCCAAGTATGAAGTGGTTTGACCGGTTTTGGGGATAGGAGCAGGATAGGATGGCCCGGATTGTCCTCCCCGGACAGGCCAGACCCATAAGGTGGATCCCTTATTGTCGCCGTCGATCCAGCTCCCATCGCCCATGTAGACGAACCACATATCGGTCGGATCGGAGGAGTAATTCGTATCAACGTAGGTAGTACTCGCGCAGTAGAAGTTCGACTGGACGCCGGTAAATGGATGACCTGCCGGCAGAGCCGGGTTATGTTGACTGCGATCTATCAAACTAGACAATTCATTAATATTGGGCAGACGCCAATCCCCGGCCTGGGAGTCGTCAGATAGGCCGCAGCTCCCACTGGCCAGTCCATTTGTGTGGGCCAGAGCCTGCGTCCAGGTTGCGTTAAAGCAACCGGCGTTCTTTAGCCAGATCAGCCCGGTCAGATTATCGGTGACGCTGCCGTCGTTATTATCGGTAAACCGGGGGTTGGGCCAGGCTACGCCCGCTTGCAGGGCGCCATCATCGCAGGCGGCATAGGAGGTGGTTTGGCCGGTCCTAGCAACTGGGACGGGATAAGGAGTCGGAGTAGCCGTAGCCACCGGCCCAACAATATTGTAAGTACCAATGGCGATTGCACTATCAACCCAATCCGTCATAAAGGCCATCGCCTTAACGGTCATGCTGGTATTCAACGGCACGCTGATGGCCGCGGTATATGCAGTGGAACTCGATGTTGGGTCGCTCCCATCGGTGGTGTAACGGATGGTAGCCCCGGGAGTGGTGCAGGAAATGATCACGCTTTGGGCCGTGGTGTAGGTCCCGGCGGCCGGTGAGAAGGTCGGGGTATCCACTGTTCCGGTGACATTGTAAACCGCTGAGGCGATCGCGCTATCCGCCCAATTTGCCATGAAGGCCTTAGCCTTAATGGTCAGGCTGGTATTCATGGGCACGCTTATGGCCGCGGTATATGCAGTGGAACTCGATGTTGGGTCGCTCCCATCGGTGGTGTAACGGATGGTAGCCCCGGGAGTGGTGCAGGAAATGATCACGCTTTGGGCCGTGGTGTAGGTCCCGGCTGCCGGTGAGAACGTCGGGGTCGCCACTGCTTTGGTGATATTGTAATCCGCCGCGGCGGTTGCGCTATCCACCCAATCCGTCTTAAAGGCCTTAGCCTTAATGGTCAGGCTGGTATTCATGGGCACGCTGATGGCCGCGGTATATGGAGTGGAACTCGATGTTGGGTCGCTCCCGTCGGTGGTGTAACGGATTGTGGCCCCGGAAGTGGCGCAGGAGATGGTCACGTTTTTGGCCGCGGTGTAGGTCCCGGCGGCCGGTGAGAAGGTCGGCGCAGCCACCGTTCCGGTGACATTGTAAGCCGCCGCGGCGGTTGCGCTATCCGTCCAGCCCTTCTTAAAGGCCTTAGCCTTAATGCTCTTGGTGGTGTTCAACGGCACGCTGATCGCCGCGGTATATGCAGTGGAGCTTGATGTTGGATCGTTTCCATTGGTGGTGTAACGGATGGTAGCCCCGGAGGTGGTGCAGGAGAGGGTCACGCTTTGGGCCGTGGTGTAGGTCCCGGCGGCCGGTAAGAAGGTCGGGGTATCCACTATTCCAGTGACATTGTAAACCGCCGAAGCGGTTGCGCTATCCGCCCAATCCATCTTAAATGCCTTAGCCTTAATGGTCATGCCGGTATTCAGGGGCACGCTGACGGCCGCGGTATATGTAGTGGAACTCGCGGTTGGATCGCTCCCATCGGTGGTGTAACGGATGGCAGCCCCGGGAGTAGTGCAGGAGAGGGTCACGCTCTGGGCCGTGGCGTAGGTCCCGGCGACGGGTGAGAAGGTCGGGCTAGCCACCGTTCCGGTGACATTATAAGCCGCCGAGGCGATCGCGCTATCCGTCCAATTCGTCTTAAATGCCTTTGCCTTAATGGTCATTTTGGTGCTCAACGGCACGCTGACGGCCCCGGTATATGCCGTGGAACTCGATGTTGGGTCGCTCCCATCGGTGGTGTAATGGATCGTGGCCCCGGAAGTGGTGCAGGATATCTTCACTTTTTGGGCCGTGGTGTAGGTCCCGGCGACCGGCGAAAGGGTCGGGGTATCCACTGTTCCGGTGACTTTGTAAGCCGCCGAGGCGGTCGCGCTATCCGTCCAATCGGTCTTAAAGGCCTTAGCCTTAATGGTTATGCTGGTATTCAGGGGCACGCTGATGGCCCCGGTATATATAGTGGAACTCGATGTCGGGGTGGTCCCATCGGTGGTGTAACAGATTGTGGCCCCGGCAACGGCGCAGGAGATGGTCACGCTCTGGGCCGTGGCGTAGGTCCCGGCGGCCGGTGAAATAGTCGGGGTGGTCACCTTTCCAGTGATATTGTAAACCGCTGAGGTGGTCGGGCTATCAGCCAAACCCGCCTTGAATGCCTTTGCCTTAATGGTCATGCTGGTGTTCAACGGCACGTTAATGGCCGCGGTATATGGAGTGGAGCTCGCTGTTGGGTCGCTCCCATCGGTGGTATAACGGATTGTGGCTTTGGAAGTAGTGCAGGAGATGGTCACGTTTTTGGCCGTGGTGTAAGTCCCAGGGGCCGGGGAAAAGGTCGGGGCAGCCACCTGCATGGGATTGGGCGTCGGCGTTGCGGTAACCGTCGCGGTCGATGTCGCTGTCGGCGTATTGGTCGGTACAGGAGTAGATGTCGGTGTATTCGTCGCCGTAGGAGTCGGGGTATTTGTCGGCCCCGGGGTATTAGTTGGCTGGGTATCTTGGGTCAGCCGGTTGCCGTTTGCATCGTAGGCGTATTTGATGGTTGAACCATCATCGTAAGTAATTTGAGTTAATCGACCAAGGCTATCGTAGGTGTAGTTTGATGCTGATGCCAACATAGGACTTGCCATCGCAATCAGGTATAAAACCATCGCCAAAATCAAAATATATATACTTGTTCGCATAGTTGTCCTTTCATCGTAAAAATTTGACGGATTAATAAAAAAATGCTGGCACTCGATAAAAACATATACTATACTGCGGCTCATGAAAAACTCAAGAAAAACTTATCAAACATACCGTTAATTTATGTAACATAATGAATTAAAATAAAATAAATGATATTATATGCCGTTGTTGCGCACCCATAACGGCTTGAGAGTGATAATCTTATCTATAGTCATTTTCGATTACTATAATTAGATAGTAGATTAATGTTTTTTAACATGGTTAAAAACGCTATATGTAAAACACCTAAAAATTTGTTTACCGATTTTGGCCTATTAGCGTTGAATACGATTTGTGATAGGCTCATATTTCTTTAACATCTTTTAGCCGAAATTCATGGCAAGAATTATTTTCCATTCTTGGCCGACCATCGGGCCGATAAATGAGATGAGTTCACCTGGAGCCATTTTATGAAGACGAAGAATAGGGCGAAGTCGATTTTCGGGGATTGGGAGCGCTATCGGAATTGGGTCTGTTCTGCCGCCACACGGGTTGCCGACGAGACAAAATTATTCTGGAGGGATTGGAAACGAAACGGCCTACTTGGTTGCGCCCCGGCTATTGTCAAACATGGTGTTCTTTTTTTGTTTTTGGCGCTGGGTACGACGCTTAATTGTGCGACAACGCCGGCCCTTGCTTCCAATTATTTCTTCACTGACCTTGGTATATTCATTCCCCATGGGATATCGGGCAACAATATCGTGGGGGTGTACTATGACGGCGCCAAACAGCGCGGTTTTTTGTACAACGGTACAACCTTTTATAGCCTCAATTACCCTGGGGCAACGGAGACATCGCTCGGAGGCATATCGGGGTCCAACATTGTGGGGTATTACTATGTCAATGACCTTTTTATGAATCACGGATTTCTTTACAACATTACAACCCACACCTTCAGTGCCATCAATTACCCTGGGGCATCATATACTTATCCCTTTGGTATGTCGGGCAACAACATCGTTGGCTCATATAGTAATACTCAAACTAATGGTTACGCAAACGGATTTACAGCATCTACTACTTCCCCCAAAGATCTGGGCGAGCCCTGCCCCAGCGAAGGTAATCCGATCAACGTGGGGACAGGCAATAAGTTTCAGAAGGAAACCGATTACGTGGGCGGAGCGAGCACTCATTTGACGCTTCGTCGTTATTACAATAGTCAGGACACAATCACATCAGTCATCGGGGTGAACTGGCACCGTAGTTATAGCCGACATATCACATCGGTCGGTAACACGGCCAGGGTAACCCGTGACGATGGCCGCGTAGATACCTTTACGAAGAATGCCGGCGGCGTCTGGCAATCGGATCCTGACGTGACCAGTCAACTGACCGCTGTGGTGGACGCAAACAATGTCCTAACCGGCTGGCAACTAATCACCTCGGATGACAGCACTGAGATTTACAAGGCCAATAGTCAGCTTATGTCCATCACCACCCGGGCCGGCCTGACCACCACCCTGACTTATGACGCCGGCAACCATTTAACCACCGTGACCGGCCCCTTCGGCCATACCCTGAGCTTTACCTATAACGCGTCGGGGTTTGTCTCCCAAGTCAAGACACCGGACGGCAACGTTATCGTCTACGCTTACGACGCCAATAACAACCTGGTCACCGTGACTTATCCGGGCAACGTCGTACGTCAATATCTTTACGAGAATACCTCATTCCCCAATGCCCTGACCGGCATAATAGACGAGAACGGCAACCGCTTTGCCACTTATGCCTATGATGCTCAAGGCCGGGCGATTTCCACCCAACATGCAGATGGGGCGGAATTGACCACCGTCACCTACAATACCGATGGCAGCACCGGCGTGACCGATGCCAACGGCAATCTCCACAGCTACACTTTCACCACTCAATTCAACCGGACGAAACCAACCTCCGCGAGCAACGCAAGCTGCGGATGCGGCAGCAGCGCCTACGCCTATGATACCAACGGTTTCATTTCCAGCCGGACGGATTTCAACGGCAACGTCACGACCTATGTCCGCAATACACGCGGCCTGGAGACCTCCCGGACCGAGGCCTCCGGTACGGCCCAGGCCCGGACCATCACCACCACCTGGCACGCGACTTTTCGCCTGCCGCTCAGCATCACCGAACCAAACCGGGTGACCACCTTTACCTATGACGCCAGGGGCAACCTGCTGACCAAGACAATCACGGGAGGCGCCCAGGCCCGAACCTGGACCTACACCTACAACGCCGGCGGTCAGGTCCTCACAGCCAAAGACCCGCTCAACAATACGACCACTTACACCTACGATTCGGCGGGTGGTCTTGCCACCGTGACCGATGCCCTGGGCCACGCCACCAGGATCACCGGATATGACGCCAATGGTCGGCCCCTGAGCCTGACGGACCCCAACGGCCTGGTGACCAGCCTCGCCTACGATGCTCGCGGACGCCTGACCTCCCGGACCAGCGGCGGGGAAATCACGACCTACGACTACGACGCGGCGGGCCAACTCATGGAAATCGACCTCCCGGATGGTTCCTCTTTGGACTACACCTACGACGCGGCCCATCGGCTCACCGGCATCGAGGACGCGCTGGGCAACAGCATTGTCTATACCCTCGACGGCGTGGGCAACCGGATCAAGGAACAAATCTTCGATCCGTCCAATCACCTGGCCCAAACCCGGTCCCACGCCTATGATGCGCTCAACCGCCTGTCCCAGGACATCGGGGCGCAGGGCCAGACTACAGCCTACGCCTACGACAACAACGGCAACCTGACCGGCACTACGGATCCGCTGAGCCACACCACCAGCAATGTCTACGATGCCCTGAACCGCCTGGTCAAGATGACCGACCCGAACAGCGGCGCCACTAACCTGA
>JADFXY010000123.1:0-9086 GCA_015233355.1 Deltaproteobacteria bacterium
CAAACAGGATTGTAACCGGATTTCCATTTTGTCACAGAACGCTTACTTAACATCGACCAAGGAGGTGGCCCATAGCTAAAACTGTCCGGGTAAACAAAGAAATTAAGTCTCACTCGGTCCGGGTGATCGGTTCCGACGGGGCGCAACTAGGTATCCTGACTTTAAAAGATGCCCTGGAAACAGCCGCTCGGGAGACTTTGGATCTGGTGGAGGTATCTCCTAATAGCGACCCTCCTGTTTGCAAAATTATGGACTTCGGCAAATACAAGTACCAGCAGAGTAAAAAGACTCAAGAGGCCAAGCGCAAGCAAACGACCATTCAGATCAAAGAAGTTAAGATCAGGCCTGGGACCGACGACCACGACATTGATTTTAAGCTCAGGCACCTCAAGAGATTTTTGAGTAAGAAGAATAAGGCCAAGATTACCGTGACCTTCAAGGGCCGAGAAATTGCCCATAGCGAGCAGGCCCTGACCTTGTTGAATCGCATGGCCAAGGAACTAGAAGACGTCGCTGTGGTGGAGCAGAGCCCTAAAATGGAAGGACGGTTCATGGCCATCATACTAGCTCCGAAATAATTTTATAAAGTGAGTTGTATTCACCGCAAGGACACAAACGACGCACTTATACGCGGCGGGCAGGGCGTCTTTTGCGTCTTTGCGGTGAACATTTTCCACGCCGGGAGGGCAACCATGCCAAAAATAAAAACGAATCGGGGCGCGGCCAAACGCTTTAAAGTGACCGGAACCGGGAAGGTTCTCCGAGCTAAGGCTTTCGCCCGTCACCTTTTAACCTCGAAAACGACCAAACAGAAGCGACACCTGAGAAAAGCAGCAACATTGAGTTCGGCTAATATGAAAAATTTCAAACATATGTGCCCTTACCTTTAGTTACCGGCAGAGACCGAATCGAGCCGGGCCGATCGGCTGAGGAGACTATCCCATGGGAGGCGCACCTCAACCGAGAATTAGACCGGTCATCCATCTATGCCAGGACGGAGTTCAGATATGTCACGAGTAAGAAGGGGCTTCAAGGCCCGGAGACGTAGGAAAAAGGTTCTTAAGGCGGCCAGGGGGTTCCGGGGAGGCCACAGTAAACTTTTCCGTACAGCCCATGAAACTTTGGCCAGGGCGATGGTATTTGCTTACCGGGACCGCAAAGCCAGAAAACGCGATTTCCGAAAGTTGTGGATTATCCGGATCAATGCCGCGGCTCGGATGAGCGGCCTGAGCTACAGCAAGTTCATCCACGGCCTGCAAGTGGCCGGGATAGATCTCGACCGGAAGGTTCTGGCCAACCTGGCTATAACCGATCCCCATGGATTTGCTTCACTAGCCGACATGGCCAGACAGGCGAGTTAAGGAAAATGGAACAAGACCTGCTGAAACTCCAGGCCGAGGCTTTGGCGCGGCTTACCCAGGCCAAGGCCCGAGAAGAGGTGGATACTCTGCGAATCCAGTATCTTGGACGCAAGGGTTTCTTAGCCGCAATCATGAAACGCCTGGGCGAGTTGCCCAAGGAAGAACGGCCGCGCCTCGGCCAGGTGGCCAATCAAGTTAAGGCTGCCATGGAAGAGGCCATGGCCCAGGCCGTGACTCGGATTGAATCCATCGAGACGGCTCAGGCCAAGGAGCGGTCGGCCGGTCTCGACCTGACTCTGCCCGGCCGGCGGCCGAAACGGGGCAGGCTCCATCCCATTACCCAGACCTTCCGGGAAGTCTGTGACATCTTCATCAGGTTGGGTTTCGAAATTGTCGATGGCCCCGAAGTGGAACTGGACTATTACAATTTCGAGGCCTTGAATATCCCCAAAGATCATCCGGCCAGGGATATGCAAGACACCTTTTATGTCTCGGAAGATGTCGTTTTGAGAACCCATACCTCGCCCATGCAGGTCCGGGTAATGGAAAAAACCCCGCCTCCGGTCAAAATTATCGCCCCAGGCAAAGTCTTCCGCCGCGATTCCGATGTCACCCATACCCCGATGTTTCACCAGGTGGAAGGCCTGATGGTCGGCGACGGCGTGTCCTTCGGCGATCTGAAGGGTATATTGACCACCTTCGTCCACCAGATGTACGGCGAAGACACGGCGGTTCGCTTCCGGCCCAGTTTCTTTCCCTTCACGGAACCTTCGGCCGAAGTGGACATTCAATGCGTCTTGTGCCGGGGTGCGGGTTGCCGCCTATGTGGTCAAACCGGGTGGCTGGAAATCCTCGGCTCCGGGATGGTCCACCCGGCCCTGTACGGCTACGTCAAAAACGGCTACGATACCGGGGCCGTGACCGGCTTTGCCTTCGGCATGGGGGTGGAACGCATCGCCATGCTCAAATACGGCGTTGACGATATCAGATCTTTTTACGAAAATGACGTCCGATTTTTGAATCAGTTCTAGAAAATTCGTGTCTGAGAGATGCTAACTCGGCCATCAGTGGATGATGACGTCGTCTGAACGGCTCCGATTCTTTCGACGTTCGAGGCCTACAACCGAACCTCTACCCCCTGCCTGTCCATCTTGCCGTCATTAGGAAAACATCATGAAAGTCCCTTTAAGCTGGCTTCGAGATTACGTCGATATCAATGTTTCGCCTCAAGACCTGGCCGATTCCCTGACCATGGCCGGCCTGGAGGTGGAAGAAGTCTTGCGGCTGGATAAGAATTTAGATACGGTCGTGGTCGGCCTGGTCACTTCTTGCCGACGCCATCCCCAAGCCGACAAATTAAGTTTACTCACCGTGGACACCGGCAAAGACATCCTGCCCATTGTGTGCGGGGCGCCGAATGTGGCCGAGGGCCAACTGGTCGCTCTGGCCCTGGAAGGCACGCTCATGCCCGGCGGCCGAGCTATAACGGCTGCGGTTATTCGAGGTCGGGAATCCCGCGGGATGGTTTGTTCCGAGGCCGAACTAAATATAGGGGATGACCACTCCGGGATCATGATCCTGCCCACCGGCCTGACCCTGGGCACCCCGGTGATCGAGGCGCTGGGCCGAACGGATTACCTGTATGAAATCGGCATCACCCCTAACCGGGCCGATTGTTTAAGCCTGATCGGGGTGGCGCGGGAAGCGGCCGCTATTCTGGGGCAAAAGCTGCGACCCGGACCGGACATTGCCGGTCTAACATCGGTCACTATTCTTGATGATGTCAAATGCCCCAGGTATGCCGCTCGCCTGGTCCAGGGTGTGACCATTGGGCCATCTCCGGCCTGGATGCGCCGCAGACTGGAAGCTGCCGGAGTCCGGGCCATTAACAACGTGGTCGACGTGACCAACTTTGTCATGCTGGAATATGGTCAACCGCTCCACGCCTTTGATTATCACCGGTTGGAAGAGGGCCGCATCGTTGTTCGGACAGCCGGCTCCGACGAGACCTTTACCACCCTCGACGGCACTGCCCGGCCCATGCAAGAGGACATGCTGTTCATCTGCGACGGCCGAAAACCCGTGGCTCTGGCCGGGATCATGGGCGGGCTGAACTCCGAGATCAAAAACGACACCTCCGACGTGTTGATTGAAAGCGCCTATTTTAATCCATCAAATATCCGGCAGACCTCGAAAAAACTGGGACTGTCCACCGAGGCGTCCTTCCGGTTCGAACGCGGTGTGGACCCCGTGGGGCTGATATCCGCCCTGGACCGGTCCGCCCAGTTAATCGCCCGGCTAAGCGGCGGAAAAATCTGCCGAGACCGGTGCGACTGCCATCCTCGCCCGGTGACCCGGCCGTCGATCCGGTTCGAGTTACCCCTGGCTCAGCGTTTCTTGGGCCTGGAGATCAGCCCGGACATGGCCACGGCCATGCTGAGTTCCATTGAGATTCCGGTAACCGCCGAAGGAAACGGGGCCTACACCGTGACCCCGCCTCCATTCCGGGGCGATCTGAGCATCCCTGAGGATATTTACGAAGAATTGGTCCGGCTGAACAATGGGTTTAACCGCGTCCCCATTACATCGCCTTTAAGCCGGGCCGTGTCCAGGAAACCTTTGCCGCACCTGGTCATGGCCGCCCGGGCCAAGGATGTCTTAGCCGGGATCGGATTCACCGAGGTGATCAACTACAGCTTTATTTCTCCCAACTTGATCGGGGCCCTGGATCTGGACAGCCGGGATGACCGCTTCAACTTCGTCAAGGTCCTCAATCCCTTGTCCGAAGACCAATCTGTTATGCGCACCTCTCTGTTGCCCATGCTCCTGGTCAATGCCCGGCAAAACGGTTATCACCGCAACCACGACCTGGCTTTGTTTGAAACCGGCAAAGTCTTTTACCGCCGGGAGGATAATGCCCTACCCCGGGAAGTGACCATGTTGTCGGGTCTGATCACCGGCCGGCGGGCTGAGGAAGCCTGGTATGCCGACGTGTCCCCGGTCGATCTGTACGACCTCAAGGGCGCGCTGGAGGCTTTCTGCGACGGGATGAATCTGGGCCGGGTGGATATTTCGCAACCCGCCCAGGCGGCTTTCCTCCAATCCGGAGAAGCCGCGGAGATTAGATTTCATGACCAGCCGGTCGGGATTATGGGGCGCCTGGCCGGGCCGGTGACGGCCGCTTTTGATCTCAGGGCCCCGGCGTATGTTTTTGACCTTGATTTCGACCGGTTGCTGGCCTGTGCCGGCCAGGCGTTTACTTATCGTTCCTTACCCCGCTATCCCAGCGTGGTAAGGGATCTGGCTCTGGCCGTGTCCGAAGCAACTGCGGCCGGACGAATAATCCAGATCATCCGCGGCCTCCAAATAGATCTCATTGAAGATATTATTCTCTTTGATCTGTATCGAGGCAAGCACCTGGCTGAGGGGGAAAAGGGGCTGGGATTCCGCATTGTTTACCGCTCCGTGGAACGAACCCTGGAAGACGCCGAAGTAAACCGCCTGCATGAGCAAGTGATTGCCGCCGTATCCGCCCAGGCCGGAGCCAGACCGCGGTAATGATCAAGAAAGCACAATGTTGAACATCGCTGTTCCCTCTGTCACTCCGTGCGAAGCGAGAAATCTTAAGATTCCTCACCTCCGTTCGGAATGACAGAATGTAACTCTTGATTTTTTAGGCTGCAGCCGGACCGGGCTAAGTTGCGCCGTTCGTGAATCGATTAGGGAGAGGTCTGACATGGACCCGGAAATTCCCGACAAGATGTATTTTAAAATCGGCGAGGTAAGCCAGATCGTTGGGGTCGAGGCTTATGTGCTGCGCTATTGGGAGTCCGAATTCAAAGTCATCAAACCATACCGGGACACCTCCAAACAGCGGCTGTATACCCGGAAGGATTTGGAGACTATTTTATATATCAAGAAACTCCTTTATGAAGAGAAGTACACCATCGCCGGGGCCAAAAAAACCTTAAAAGCCCCGCGCAACCAGCAGTTGTCCCTTAATCTCCCCAAAAAAGATCAGCGGTCTATCCTGCAAGAGATCAAACAAGACCTGATCAATCTAAAAGAAAGCCTGGAACAATTACCCTGACCCCGGAACCGCCCCTGATGGTCAGGAAGACCGGCCGAAATGTTCCCGGATGCCTTTCTTATAAATTTTGCCGGACCCGGTTTTAGGCAATTCTTCCAGGAAGAAAACCTTCTTGGGCGACTTATAACCGGCGATCTTAGACTTGCAGAAGGAGACGATCTCTTCCGCAGAAATATCCACGCCCGGTCTCGGCACCACCGCGGCGGCCACGGCCTCACCCCATTTTTCGTCCGGGATCCCGACCACTGCCGCTTCCAAGATTTTGGGGTGGCTGTATAAGACGTTTTCCACCTCAATGGAAAAGACGTTCTCTCCTCCGGTAATAATCATGTCTTTTTTCCGGTCAACGATATTGACGTAGCCTTCCTCGTCTATGACGGCCAGGTCTCCGGTATGGAGCCAGCCGGCCTTGATCGCCTTAGCCGTTTCCTCCGGGCGGTTCCAATACCCTGGGGTGACGATATCGCCCTTGACCACGATCTCCCCAATGTCTTGATTGTTTGGTCTGATCTCCTGCCCGGACTTGTCAACCACCTTGAGTTCCACCCCCAAAAATTCACGGCCGGTCCGGGATCTAAACTCAAACCGATCCTCCTCAGGCAAATTCTTGAGATGATCTTTAAGGATGCTCATGGTCAGGTAAGGGCTGGTTTCGGTCATGCCGTAGGTCTGGATATAATCACAACCAAACGCGGCCATGATGGACCTGACCGTTTCCGGGGCAATGGGCGCTCCGCCGCTCATAATCACCCGGAGGCTGCGGTAATCAAAATCGTTGATCCGGGGGTGCTTGACCATCAGGTTAAGCATGGTCGGGACCATATTGCTCAATGTTACCCCCTGGGTCTCCATCGTCTTCAGCATCTCGGCCGGGTCAAACTCCGGGGCCATGACGTGTTTGCCCCCGACCCAGGTGACGGCAAAGGTGGCCCAGGCATCGGCTAAGTGAAACATCGGGGCGGCATGAAGCCAGACGTCGGCGTCTGTGATCTTGACCTCGGCGATGGCGGCCAGGGCGTGGGTGGTGACGTTCTTGTGGGTGAGCATGACCCCTTTGGGCTTCCCGGTGGTGCCGCTGGTGTAGTAGAGGTGGGCCACCGCCTCATCGGAGACAGGGATGGGTCCTCCGGCCCAGGGCCTTTGACTGGTCAGCGCTTCATCGTATCCTAGGGTCTCAACAGGCAGATCCGGCAGATTCCCGGCGCCGGCCAGGATGACCCGGCAGACGCAGGGCGTGGTCTTGATGGCTTCACCTAACCGATCAAGGAACCGGTCGTGGACGATGACCAGTTTTGCCCCGGCGTCGTTGATGATAAAGGCTATCTCCAAGCCGGACAGGCGGTGATTGATGGGATTCAAGATCACCCCGGCCAGGGCCGCGGCGTAATATGTTTCCAAAAATACGTGGCAGTTGGGCAGCAGGACGGAGACCACATCTCCCGGCTTGAGCCCTGTCGAGACAAAAAATTGAGCCAACCGGCGCACCCGTTCATCCACCCGGCCATAGGTCAGATGGTCCTATAAATATTAACCAGGGACAGTCTGAGGTCACCTCTGCCGAGGCTAAGCAATTTTTTGAGCGACTTCTTGCTGCAACAAGGCGATGAATTGATCCACACTCATAAATTTGAGGTCTTCCCCGCCCCGGCGGCGAGGCGAAACACCGTGTTCGTCCATTTCCCGCTGGCCGATAACCAGGGTGTAAGGAATCTTCTCCATTTGGGATTCTCTAATCTTAAGGCCCAGTTTTTCGTTGCGGTCGTCGAGTTCGACCCGGAAGTTTTCAGCCCGCAGCCGATCGGTCACTTCCCTGGCATAGGGCAAGACGGCGTCAATGACGTTGACCACTTTGGCCTGGACGGGGGCCAGCCAGGCCGGGAAAGCGCCGGCGAAATGTTCAATTAGAACACCGATAAACCGTTCCAAGGAGCCTAAAATGACCCGATGCAGCATAACCGGCCGGTGCTTTTGGCTGTCAGGGCCGATATAGGACAGGTCGAATCTTTCCGGTAAGGTGAAATCACACTGGATAGTGGCGCATTGCCATCGCCGGTCCAGGGCGTCTTTGAGCTTGATATCTATCTTCGGGCCATAAAAAGCCCCGTCACCCTCGTTGATTTCGTAGGGCATACCTTTATCATTCAGGGCCTGAAGCAGAGCGTTGGTGGCCAGTTCCCAGTCGGCGTCGCTTCCGATGGATTTGGCCGGCCGGGTGCTCAGTTCGGTTTCATATTCGAAGCCAAACATAGCCATGACATCACTGACAAAATTTATGACCCCTTTGATTTCGGCATTCATCTGTTCCGGGGTGCAGATGATGTGAGCGTCATCCTGGGTAAATTGCCGGACTCGGGTCAGGCCGTGGAGAACGCCGGATTTTTCGTGCCGGTGAACAGTGCCCAGTTCAAAATAGCGTTTGGGTAGATCCCGGTAACTCCGGATCTTGGATTTGTATATGAGCATGTGGGCCAGGCAATTCATCGGTTTAATGCCGTATTCGACATCGTCTATGGTGGTAAAATACATGTTTTCCCGGTAATTATCATAATGCCCGGATTTTTTCCAAAGATCCAACCGGAGCAATTGCGGGCCGACCACCAGTTCGTAGCCTCGCTTATAATGTTCTTTCTTTTCAAAGTCTTCAATTAAGGAACGGAGCATCGCCCCCTTGGGATGATAGACAATCAACCCGGCTCCGGCCTCTTCATAAACGCCGAAAAGGTCAAGTTCCCGGCCCAGCTTGCGGTGATCGCGCTTTTTGGCTTCTTCGATTCTGGCCAGGTGTTTCTTTAGAGAATCTTTATCGTAAAAGGCCGTGCCGTAAATCCGTTGCAACATCTGCCGTTTTTCGTCGCCCCGCCAATAGGCCCCGGCCACCGAGGTCAATTTGAAGGCCTTGATATAGCCTGTGGAAGGCAGGTGCGGGCCGCGGCAGAGATCGGTAAAATCACCTTGACGATAGAGACTGACCGTCTCCGCTCCCAGATCCTGGATCAACTCGACCTTGTAATTTTCTCCCTGCTGCTTAAAAAAGGCGACGGCCTCATCACCGGGCAACTCTTGACGCACAAAGGGTGAATTGGCCGAGATGATCTTGGCCATTTCCTGCTCTATTTTGGGCAGGTCCTCCATAGTAAAAGGAGTCGGAATGTCAAAATCGTAGTAGAAGCCGTCTTCTATGGATGGTCCGATAGTCACCTGGACATCTTTAAAAAGATGTTTCACCGCTTCGGCCATGACATGGGAAGTGCTGTGGCGAAGGATGCTCAGGCCCTCGGGACTATCTTTGACGACGCCGGTTATGGCGGCGTCTTCGGATAAGGCGGTATTGAAATCGACCAGGTGTCCATTCACCCTGGCGGCGACTAATTCTTTTACACCTGCCGGATTGGCGTCTTTAAGAACATCCCTGACCAGACTCCCGGCCGGGTAGCTTTTTTTGAGGTCATGGGCAAAGGTGATTTCTATTTGAGACATCGTGTCCTCGAACCGGCTGTTTCGTCCGGGCGTAGTTGAGATGTGCAGGGGTTTGTCCGGCCGGCGGCTTCAATTTATGTAAGGGTGGAACTATTTGCCGTCTCTGCAGGTCGTTTCCGTCTTAACAAGTACAAAAAAGGCATCCTTCACCCAAATTA
>JADFXY010000123.1:9121-11350 GCA_015233355.1 Deltaproteobacteria bacterium
TATGGATAAATGGCGGCAAGATAGCCAACGGCCCAAGTTAGAGACCTGTGCACATTAAAAAAAAAGCATATCGGCTGGGTAATTTTAAGGTTTTTGAATGCCTTATAAGTTTCTCGTCCGTGATTTGTGTGCTCGGCATCACATAGGGTGCCATCAAGGATTATAAGCTCTACGGTGTCTATCTAATCAGCTATCTAATCTATATAGCCAACTAATGTGTCTATCTAATTTATCTACCTAATGTATCTATGAGCCGGAGTAAAAAATCCGGCAGATGTAAGTGGTAGGCACGAAGAGATTTGAACTCTTGACCCCTACCGTGTCAGGGTAGTGCTCTCCCCCTGAGCTACGTGCCTACTGCTTGAAACAGATAATTAATACCAAGAAGCGGCTGAGGTGTCAAGAAAAAATCAACCATCGCCGAATTATTTTTGGAAAGGCGCCGCACAATTGTCACATTCCGTAATTAACACACCAAGATATATTCACGCTTCCAACCGTCCCAAACCACACGGCAGACTCATAATATTTTATTTCCGGCGCCAGGTCGCACCATTGGGACGATCTTCAATTATGATCCCGGCTTCGGTTAACTGCCGGCGGATTCCGTCGGCGTCCGCAAACCGCTTTTCTTTTCGAGCAGTAGCCCGGTCGGCCAGGAGGGTTTCAATCTCCGCGTCACTCAGACTGGACGCTTCACTCGCCGGTTGGGCGATGGTGGGTGATTTGAGAAACTCCGCTGGCGGCAGGGTCAGCAAGCCCAATATCCGGCCGGCCGTGAGCAGCGCCGTGGCCGCCTGGCTTATGACGGCTTTGTCAGCCTCCTGATCCGCCAACAGGCGGTTAATGTCCTTAGCTAACCCAAACATGCGGCCGATGGCCCCGGCGGTATTGAAATCGTCGTCCATGGCTTGAATGAAGTTTTCCCAGAAGTTAGTGACCAGGGGAGCGGAAGCCGATGTCGCCTCGGATTCTGGAAAGGGACCTCCGCACAGCCGCTCTGCTTCCCCTAAGGTGTTGTAGAGACGGGTCAAACTGCCGGCAGTGGCGGTCAGCGTATCATCGGAGTAGTCCACCGGGGATCGATAATGGCTCGACAGGAGGAACAACCGAAGCGTTTCAGGATGATAATTTTTCAAAATGTCCCTGATAGTCCGAAAATTTCCTAGCGACTTAGACATTTTTTCCAGATTGACCCGGACAAAGCCGTTGTGCATCCAATAGTTGGCAAAAGTAGTCCCGTTGGCTGCCTCGGACTGGGCTATTTCATTTTCGTGATGAGGGAAAACCAGATCCTTGCCCCCGCCGTGAATGTCAAAATTGGGACCAAGATGCCTGGCGCTCATCACCGAGCATTCGATGTGCCAACCCGGCCGGCCAAAACCCCAGGGACTGGGCCAGGCTGGTTCCCCCGGCTTAGAGCTTTTCCACAGGGCAAAATCCAGAGGATGCCGTTTTTGCTCGGAAGTCTCGACCCGCGCCCCCGCCCTCATGTCATCCAAATTTCGATGGGACAGTTTTCCGTATTCGGGAAAGCTGGTGACATCATAATAAACATCGCCGCCAACGGCATAGGCGTGATTCTTGGCGACCAGTTCGGCCACAGTGGCGACGATGTCTTCAATATGTTCCGTGACGCGCGGCTCCACGTCAGCCCGCTTAACCCCTAATGCGTCCATATCGTCATAAAAAGCGGCGATAAACTTATCAGCCAGCTCGGCCACGGAAATACCCGACTCGTTGGCCCGGTTAATGATCTTATCATCTACATCCGTAAAATTACGAACAAAGTTGACTTTAAAGCCCCGCCATCGAAAGTAGCCGACAATAACGTCAAAGACAACGGCGGATCGGGCGTGGCCAATGTGACAAAGGTCATAAACCGTCACCCCGCAAACATAAATTCCGACTCTCCCGGGTTGAAGAGGAACGAAATCTTCTTTTTTCCCAGTCAAAGTATTATAAATCCGAATGGGCATATCAACTCCAGTCCGTCGGGTTGCGTGTTACGTGTTGCATGTTACATGTTGCAGGTTACACGTTGCTCGTTACTTGTTTCGGGTTGCGCGTCTCAGATTGTGAGGTTGTTTTCAACAGGTAACCAGTAATCTGCAACATGCAACATGCAACAGGCTCAGTGAGGTGTGGCTGTAACCTCGGCCAGGGCTTGACGGATTCGTGATTGGATATTACCTTTACCTAAAAGGAGAAATATCCGGTCTAATTCCG
>JADFXY010000124.1:0-10758 GCA_015233355.1 Deltaproteobacteria bacterium
GCCATTGATCAAAATTATTCCAATGCCTTGAACTACATTGGCTATACCTATGCGGAACAAGGGATTAAACTCGATGAAGCGGAACAACTAATCAAGAAGGCCGCCAGTCTCGACCCGGACAATGGTTACATAACCGACAGCCTGGGTTGGGTATATTATCAAAAGGGCGACCTGGACAAGGCTCAAACCCAACTGGAACGGGCCTACCAGTTAGTCAACGACGACCCGACGATTACGGAACATTTGGGCGACATCTATCTTAAAAAAGGGCTACACAAAAAGGCCCTGGAGATGTACAAAAAGGCCGTTGAGCTGTTGCTGGGAAAGACCAAAGATAAAGATCAGGAAAAAGATCTTGGCCGGATAAAGGAGAAGATTGAGCAGATGGGAAAAAAACTGGAGCACAACCAGAATTGACCGGACTAAATGAACCGGCGGCAACGGACCGGGAGCAATATCACTCCCTGGTCGGCCCATATGTGAGAAAATGAAAGGATGAAATGACCTGCTCAAAACTTAACCGGATTCTTGGCTTCCGATTACTCCTGTTGTTGGTGATGACGGGGATCATCAGCGGGGCTTTTGGTTGCGCCGGCAGGCCCCTGGTCATGAAAACGCCGCCCAAGGCCGAAGATCTGGTCCAACGGTTGCAACTGCACGAAAAAGCCATTGACAGCTTTCTGGCTATGGGCGATCTGACGATCAGTTCTTCAAAGACCTACTTAAGAGCCGAGCTGATCGTTATCGGCCGATATCCGGATACATTACGCTGGGAAGTATCGAGCACCTTTGGGACGCCGTTACTCTATATGGTGGCCAAAGAGGAAGACGTCACGGCCGTATCCTTTGACAAAAAATCATACTACCGGTCATACACTCTGTCTCCCTACCTGCCCATATCCGGGTTAACGGCCAAAGATGTCTCCCATATTCTATTGGGAATGCCGGTATTGCTGGAATTCACCCGGAGCAGCAGTTCCTATGATCCGGAACTGGACGCCTGGGTGTTGGATTTGGACAATCCCAAATTGAAACTTAAGGAGCAGATTCTACTACGCACTGATGATTACACGCCCATATCTCTTAGTTTGTCTCATTACCAGTCGGAAGACGCCTTTCGGGTCGCTTTTTCCGATTTTTTCAGTGTGACCACATCGCCCGGCTTTGAATCTAAATATCCCAGGTATGTCACTATCACGACTCAGGAGCAAGACTCGACCATCAAGATAAACGTCAAGGAATTACAGTTTGATGTTCCGACGAAAGAGTCTCTTTTCCGGTTGCCTAAGCCAGCGGGATTCAAAGAAGTTCTATTAGAAGGGAAGTAGCCGGGATGAAGTTTCGGGCTGAACGGATGCTGGGTCGTTTAGCCAAATGGCTTCGGATGTTAGGATATGACACTGTCCTGGAAGGTCGGCCGGACATGGGCGTAAGCCTGGAGGAGGAAGACGGGCCCCGGGTGATCCTGACTCGAAGACGGAAAAAGCCCGGACCGAGCCACGCCTATCTGCTGCACAGCGATGACCCGATGGAGCAGTTAAAGGAAGTGGTGGTGACTTTTAGGCTGACCGTCGATGATGCAAGTCTCTTCTCCAGGTGCTCGGTATGCAACCGGGCCCTGGTCGCGGTCCCCAAAGCAGAGGTGGTGGGGCAGGTGCCCGATTACGTCCTGGCCGGGCACGGCACGTTTTATCGTTGCCCCCTGTGCCGCCGGGTCTACTGGCCGGGCAGTCATTTGGGCCGCATGAAAAAACGGTTGGCCGGGGTCCTTGGGGCCGAAGAAGGGGCCGAAAAAGAGGATGGTTTAACATGAAAAATTCAACGTTTCAATCCCGGACGATAACATAATGATTATATAGACTAAACGTCCGTCACTTTCGGCCGACCGCATACATCGGGTTCCTTCTCCTGCAAGCCGGGGTGGCGAATAACCTTACCCTCCACCAAGTAGACCACCTGCTCCGAAATATTGGTCGCCTCATCTCCAATTCTCTCTAAATGGCGACCGGTCAAGATCAACTCCACGCCTCGTTGAATCAATCTATGCTCATCCATCATCCAGTTGATCATCTCTTCTAAGAGTTGCCGGTTGAGATTGTCCAGATCGTCGTCCCGGCAACACACCGCTTGAGCGGCTACAGCATCCCGGTGCACAAAGGCCTCCAGACAATTTCTGGTCATCTCCTTGGCCACCTCGCCCATTTCGACGAGAGTTCTGGGAAACTCCATCGGTTCCAGGGGGATCAAGACTAAAGCCCGGTCCGCCAAATTGACGCATTGGTCGCCCATCCGTTCCAAATAGTAGGATATCCTGATCGCCGAAGTCAGAAATCTCAGATCTACCGCGACCGGCTGCCGGGTGGCCAACATTTTCACGCACCGTTCTTCTATTTCATTTTCCAGGGCATCCAGGCGCTTGTCCCCTTTGATTGTCTGTCGCGCCAGGTCGGCGTCTTTAGACGAGAGCGATCTGATGGCGTTGTCCAAGGCCTCTTCCACCAACCCGCCCATCTTCAGAAGACTATCTTTCGCCCAATCCATCTGCCTGTGAAATCCCTGAATAGTCAAAACCAAATCCTCCCGTCAAATCTACGATTCCAGCCCGACCGACTGAAACGGCCAAGAACGCTAAGGCACTCGAAGCTCAACCGGAGCAGACCCGGGACCTCAACCGCCCAATGGGAACTAATCCTATAATTTTTTCAACTTAACTGTCAAGTACATTCAATCCGATAGCCGGACCCGGCCCGGAGTCGTCGAACCTGTTTTTACCTATCTTAACCTGAGTTCGGCGAGTATGCTAAGCGATTAGCGTCAAGGGCCATTATTCAATCCGCAGATTGCGCCGATTTGCGCAGATTTAAAAAGACAAATTATCGCAGGCACCTGTGGGTCTTATCAATCTGCGTTCATCTGCGAAATCTGCGGATACATTTCTTGTAGTTAATTAAGAAACTCGTCGAACTCAGATTATTTTATCTCAAACCCGCCTGCCGGCTATCCGAATCTTCCGGTAATATAATGTTCAGTCTGTTGTTTTTCCGGTTTGGTGAAGATCCTCTCGGTGTTGCCCATCTCAACCATTTCGCCCATGTAGAAAAAAGCCGTATCATCAGAAACCCTGGCCGCCTGCTGCATATTATGAGTCACGATGACCACGGTATAGTCTTTCTTCAATACTTCCACCAGTTCTTCGATGCGGCTGGTGGCAATCGGGTCGAGAGCCGAAGTCGGCTCATCCATCAACAGCACCTCGGGGGCCATAGCCAGGGCCCGGGCGATACACAACCGTTGCTGTTGACCACCGGACAACGACAGGGCGGATTTATCCAGGCTGTTCTTGACTTCTTCCCAAATAGCGGCCTGCTTCAAGGACTGAAAGACCAATTCATCTAATTTTTTCTTATCCTTAATGCCATTTAGCCGGGGTCCATAAGCCACGTTATTAAAAATGGACTTGGGGAAGGGATTGGGCTTTTGAAAGACCATGCCAATCCGACGCCGAATATCCACCGGGTTTACATCTTCATCATACAGGTTCTTACCTTCAAACATCACCCGGCCTTCCACCCTGGTGCCCGGAATAAGGTCATTCATCCGGTTGAGCAACCGCAAGAAAGTTGATTTTCCACACCCGGAGGGGCCGATCAAAGCGGTCACCTGATTTCTTTTGATATCGAGGCTAACTCCTCTTAACGCCTTGATGTCGCCATAATAAAAATCAAGATCCCGGACTTCGATAACTATATCTGAAGTGGCTACCATGTCTTTTTTCGTCTCATTCGGGTTCTGATGATAATAGCAAAGATGTTTATCCCCAAGACTAAAGAGATGAGCACCAGCACCGTCCCGTACTGCAAAGGACGCGTCTGATCAATGTGGGTCCCGGACGTGGCCAGCACATAGATATGATAAGGCAGGGCCATCACTTGGTCAAAGGGAGAATTGGGAAGATGTTTGGTATAAAAAGTCGCCGCGGTAAACATGATCGGCGCTGTTTCTCCGGCCGCACGGCCGATCCCCAAAATACTTCCTGTGAGCACCCCAGGCATGGCGGACGGGAGCACCACCCGGCAAATGGTCTGAAACTTAGTCGCCCCGAGAGCCAGAGAAGCCTCTCTAAAGGTTGACGGGACTTGCCGGAATGCCTCTTCCGAAGCCCCAATGACCGTGGGCAGGATCAAAAAACCCAGTGTTAAGGATCCAGCCAGGATGCTGACCCCAAAGCCAAGAAACACCACGAACAAGGCCAGACCATACAGGCCGAAAACAACCGACGGGACGCCGGCCAAATTTTGGATACCCAGCCGGATAAGCTTTAACAACCAACCTTCTCTGGCATATTCACTTAGATAAATAGCCGAAGCCACCCCCAAGGGGAGGGCGATCAGGCTCGATCCGATGGTCAGGTAAAACGTGCCGATAATAGCCGGGAAGATGCCGCCCTTAGTCATGGCGTCCCGAGGTGCTTCAGTCAGGAAAGACCAGTTGACGGCGCCTGCACCCTGATAAATCAAAAAAAGGACAATCCCCCCAAGGGTGATGACCACCAACCCGGCCAGCAGTCTAATTACGCCGAAGGCCACCCGCTCAGTCATCATCCGATAGCGTCTTGATCCGGCCCCGGTCATAAGGTCGATGCTCCTTTTTGCTGAAATCTGGCCGAAATGTAGGTGACCACCAGATTAAAGACCAGGGTCATCAAGAAAAGCACGATCCCGATGGCGAACAAGGCATGATAATGTTCACCTCCGAACGGCGCCTCCCCCATCTCGGCCGCGATTGACGCCGGCATAGGCCGAACGGAATCGAACAGACTAGACGGGATCTGGGCGGCCCCACCGGCCACCATCAGCACCACCATGGTCTCGCCCATGGCCCGCGACATGCCTAAGATAACGGCCGTCCCTATCCCGGACAACGCGCCCGGCACCAGGATCCGGCTCATTGTCTCCCACCGGGTGGCCCCCAAGGCGTAAGACGCCTCCAGATTGTCCCGGGGCACCGCATAAAGGGCATCCTCCGAGATGCTGGTGATGGTCGGGATAGCCATTATGGCCAAGACGATTGAAGCGCTGACGATATTTAACCCGGTCGGAATGTCGAGAATCTCTTGCATCGCGGGAGCAATCACCACCATGCCTAAAAAGCCCAAGACAACCGACGGCAAACTGGCCAGCAATTCCACAGCGGCTTTAACATACTCACGGACGGTCGGGCCGGCTAGCACCGACAAATAGAGAGCCGTGCCCACACCCAATGGAATAGCCACCAACGACGAGAACAGGGTCACGGAGATTGATCCGACGATCAATGCCAATATCCCGAATTCGGGCGGATCATAGGTGGGATACCAGGCTTTCCCGAAAAAAAAACTGACGGCGTTGACCTTCCCGAAAATCGCCAGTCCCTCACGAAACAAAAAAATCATGATCAACGCCATGACTAAGAGGGACGTGGAGGCGGCGGCCAGAAAAACATACTTTGGGATTCCTTCTTGAACCTTGAGCTCCACGCCGCCGGTGGTGGACTCTGAGGCTTGATTATCGCCGGCAGAGAGAGTCGACATTTGCACATCCCCTTCGCCCAGGCCAAGGTCATCTTCAGTTGATGGCCACAAAACCTTCTTCTCTAACAATCTTCCGACCTTTTGGGCTGTTCACGAAATCCAGAAAAGCCTTTACCGGACCGGTCGGCTCATCCCGAGTAAATACTAATAGTTCCCGATAGATATGGTAAACCTTAGTCCTGGTCGTCTCGAAAGAGGCGGTCACCCCATTTACCTTCAAGGCTTTCAAGTTCGAATTCAAGTATCCAATCCCCAGGTATCCGATGGCATATTTGTTTCCCGCCACGGCCTGGGCCACGGCCCCATTGGAAGCCTGGAGCTGAGCATCGGGACGGACCTTGTCTTTGTTCAGTATTTTTTCCTGCCACACCTCAAAGGTACCTGAACTGGAGTCACGGGAGACGGCCACGATCTGCTTGTCATGACCTCCCACGTTTTGCCAGTTCTTGATTTTGCCGTTATAGATCATTCTAAGTTGCTCAACCTTCAGATCAGTGACCGGATTATCCAGGCTTACCACCGGCACGATGCAATCGAGAGCGATGACCTGTTTAACCGGCTTGATTCCTTTTTCCAGGGCCAGCGCCACCTCTTTACCTTTCATGTCCCGAGAGGAGGTCCCGATATCGGCACTACCATCAATAATGGCCCTAATGCCGTCACCGGAGCCCGTGCCTGCCACGGAGATGTTGATCTCCGGATATTTTTCCATATAAACTTCCGCCAACCGCTGAGCCACAGGCAGCGCCGTGGTGGATCCGGTAATCGAAATCCTTTCACCGGCCCCGGCCGAACTTGGGCAAAGGGAAAAAACGGCAATAACCAGGCTAAGTATTATTAACGTGCCAATATCCGTGAATTTATTCATGTATTTTTCCATAGCGTCTTCCACGTCATCTTTAGTTCCCCAACCCCAAATATGGTTTACCGAACCACAAGACAACCCGGCTTTGAGACAATCAAGTAACTCCAAACAGAAGCTCACAAGGCAAGACAGCCTACCCCTTCCGGGCCAGCCCGGAAGGGATAACAAGGTAACGGGATACCAGAATTCTCGCGGCAGGCAAGACGGCCCGGCGGCGCTTCCCATCTCGAAACTTATCATCAAAACGGGATGGCATGCCGGTGAGACGTCTCGAAAGACATAGATTTAGCCCAATATCTACGCAAACTGAGCTCCTCGGATCATCGAGCCCAGCGACAAAAGATCTCCCCCGGTCAAGGCCGGAAAAAGAACCCATGACCACCGGGAGGTCGACTAGTCTTTCGGTGTGACCCGGCGTTTCCAAAAGGCCATGACGCCCTCTTTACCAAAAGATAATTGAACTAATTCCCAACCCTGCATCCCCCGTTCATTCAGGATATCCGTAAGGACTTTGACCTGACCGGTTGGGACTTGATTGAGGCTGCATTCTCCGGATTCCGAGCAGAAGTAGACGACGTGGTTGAATTCAGTAGCCGGATGAGAAGTAATTTCATATTCATAAAAAATATTCATCAGGTATCTATCCTTTGTCTAGCCCTTTTCTGGCAGTTAATCGACTTACTTTTCCCGATTCCCCCAGGCGTCCCGGAATTCCTTATGCCGCCTGGCCGGCCGGGCCGCCATCTTGATCTTGCCGGCAATAAAATAGGTCTGCCGCCGACACAGGTTAGGGCCGGATCGGCGAAGACCATTGGTGAAATTAAGGCTAATAGGGAAGCTTGTCCAGAGGTCTCCGCTCCGGGACTGTTTGTACCGGTATCTTGCCCGCATTCCAATCGGCGGAAACATATAGGCCGCAATAGCAGGCTCCGTATTCCGCCACGTCCGGCACCCGGTAGACACACGGACAAATAATATCTTCATCCTTTTTCCGGTCACCCGAGGCCAGTCGGCAAGGGCAGCACATGTATCCGTAGCGGTCCTTATTTGTCAGTAAGGCCTGGAGCAAATCGAAAACCAATTGTCTGTCCCAGTTGAACAAATAGCCCTTGGGTTCTTGAATCTTTTGAAGCATTTCGTAAAGTTGGGTCACGTCTTTCATAGACCTAACGCCTTTTTTAGCTCTTCCTCTTTGTAGCCGACAATCACCGTGTCTCCGATAATAATCGTCGGAAACGAACATCTGGGATTCAGCTTCTTAATATCATCCAAAATAGCTTCTCGTTCCTGTCCTTGAGTCAGATCTACATCCAGACAATCATACTTAACCTTGCATTCATCGAGGAATTTCTTGGTCGCCCTACAGTGGCTGCAGGTGCTCAAGGCGTAAATTTTCACAGTCTCCATAATTAATCTCCAGTCATCGGATCAGGCCAACGTTCACCAGGCAAAAATCGAGAACCTAAATTGACACAAAACGCCCCAAGAAGCAACTCTTTTTCCCTGACCGAAGACAAAACTCCTGTGGTCTCATTTAGTTGTATGATCGATAGCGACTCACATCAGCCGATAAACAGGTACGATGCCAATAACGCAGAAATTTCTGAACAAAAATCTGAAGTTCCGTATCCGGCGGTTGATGACGCGCCTCCCCCGCCGGTTTTCACTAGCCCCATTGGGGAGCGTTGACTGCAAGGTTCAACATACTATTTCTTTCCCGCCGACATCTCATGAATAAAAGGCATCAGAAGCCTTGACCAGGTTTCCATACGACCAGTAGATTGTTCAAGTTCATCCAACGTTCTCAGAGCGATATTGCTTATGGCTGCTTCGGCCACACCATCAGGACACTCACCCAACGACCAGATCCCGACAATCCCTAAGTGGACGCGGCCAACTTCCGTCTCATTGTCAATGAGCGCGCCTATCCAATTCCGGACTCCTCCGCTCACCCGGCCCACTTCTTCATCAACTTCCCGCTCAGCCGCGGCATTGAGCGTCCTGGGCAAGTCTATGCCGGTAGGGCCTGGTACAATATCTGCGAAATCAACATGTCCGCCCAGTCCGATGGAGAGTCGTCCATGCAGGCGGTCTTCCCGGCCGGCCGCAGCCCTGGTGTAGCTGAGTATCCTGTCTCCGACACATAGGACGATGTACGGGATAATCTGCCGGAATGCCCAAGAACTTTCCAGGATATGGCGAGGCCCAAGCCATAGGCCGGCACCCTCGATATTTTCCAGGAAACTGCCGTGTTCAAATGGATGAAAGCCGGTCTTTGAGAGTCTCTCGGGCAGCCTGGCCGTCTCTGTGGCCAGTATCAGGTGTTGCGACATGGTCATCTCGCCTATAACTCATTTGAAGTTAGGAATTCATTTGAAGTCGGGAGGAACAAATTCGACCCAGCATAGTTCGAGATGCCGCGGAAGGCCAGTATTAAATCCACTGTGTTGAAACTGGATAGGGAATAGGCCCCGGCCATGGACGCAGCGCACCATCTTGTTGGGGCCATTGGCCAGGGGAAAATCGCTTGCCTCAGGATTCAAAGAATGCTATATCTACTGCTATTTTAGTGGTGGTATCTGATATATAATTTTTTAGGAGACCTGGGAAAGGTAAGAGTGCGTGCCTGGCCGAACAAAAGCTTGGACCCGACGATAGACCACGCCCGTCCCGTATCGTTGAAGCCCTTGGCGAGCGCCGCGAATGCGGCCAAGTTGTTGGAGGCTGACATATGAACCAGGTAACCCCAACCACTCTATCCTTGCGAGATGGCCGGGGAGGGTGCGCAGCATGAAAGAGAAGTGATGGCGAGAAAAAAACGTGATCTGGAAAATATGGGGCCAATGTTACCGGTTGCGTCGCCTCCGCTTCTGGATGACCTCCGCCGGATGATCGAGGAGACCAGGCAAGGCGTCGCTGCTACGGTCAACGCCGCCCTGACCATGCTTTACTGGCGAATCGGCAAACGCATCAACGAGGAGATTCTCAAAGGTGAACTGGCAGAGTATGGACAACAAATTCTGGCCGCACTATCGCAAGAATTGGTTCGAGACTATGGAGCCGGTTTCGGCGAGAAGAATCTTCGCCGCATGATCCAGTTTGCCGGGATCTTTCCAGACGAGCAGATTGTCGTATCGCTGATACGAGAATTGAGCTGGACCCATTTCATTGCGCTTATTCCCCTCGAAAAGCCCATTCAACGCAACTTCTACGCCGAGATGTGCCGCATCGAACGTTGGAGCGTCAGGACCCTGCGGCAGAAGATCGGCGCCATGCTCTATGAGCGTACCGCCCTGTCGAAAAAACCCGAAGAACTAGTCCGGAAAGAACTCGCCGCTTTAACGGATGTGCGAAAGGGCGTCCTAAAATGGACCTTCCAGTGCATCGCCTATCACCTGAGGCGATCTGGAATATTATGATATCTTATTGATAAGTTATTCGCCTATATGAGAAGCGAGCCGCTCAATTTGCGCCGTTCACCTTATCCGAACCTCTTTGATCCGTCCTTCATCCATCTGATACATTCGGTCGGCGATGTCGAACCATCTGTCGTCATGGGTCACGCAGATGATTATCTTGCCGCGAGCCTTGAGATCCGGCAGCAGTTTTTCGTAAAAGATCCGGCGGAAGTGCGGGTCCTGGTCGGCCGCCCATTCGTCAAGTACAATCACCGGTTTGTCCTCCAGCTCGGCGACAACAAACGCCAACCGCTTCCGCTGGCCGGTGGACAGATCTATCGTGCTGAAGGCGCCATCGGACACCGCCACCTTATCATGCATCTCCAGACGTTCCAGCAAGGATCGTATCCTGGCCGGATCAGGGTCTTTAATGCAGTAGATCTGCCTCGAGAGGTGGAAGTCTGAAAATATGGCGGAGATATGGTCCCGGTAGTCCTGCATCTGGTCGGTTGCCGGCGGTACGCCGTCGGCCAGGAGGCTTCCCGAGTCCAGCGGGATCAGGCCGGTGAGCAGGCGCAACAGGGTTGACTTGCCTGACCCGTTCCCGCCGGTAATAAACGTGATTTGACCAGCGCGAAACTCCGCCGTCAGTGAATCGACCGTGAACAAGGGACATCCTTCCGCGTCCCGGTAGGTGAACTCGGCGTTGTTCAGCGCAATTGACACGGGGGGGGTTTTTAACGAGCCGACCGTCTGGCCAGCCGTGGCTTCGGCAGCAGCAGCCAGCCTATCCTGCATCGCTTCAATATTTTCCAGAGCCAGCTCGGCTTGGGTCACAAGTGGCGTGACAAAGGAAATCGTGCTTACGGGGCCGGAAATAAATAGAACGGCGATAGTGGCCGGGAGGACCACATCGTGGAACCCGA
>JADFXY010000124.1:10840-11286 GCA_015233355.1 Deltaproteobacteria bacterium
CGATGAATTGGTCCTTCGGGCCTCATTGGAGGCCTCACCCAGAGCTGCAGTCACCCCGTCAGCCCGCGGCCGGCTCATCCTGACCTCCTTGAATCCATGCAGCAGGTCGGCGAGACCATCAAAAACACGTCCTTCGGCCGCCGCCGCAGATTTCATCAATGGGCGTATCGCCTTGACCCGGGCAAAACGCACCGCCACGGCCAGGCCGGCCAGGCCGAATGCCAGGACGCAAGCCAGTGGAGACAACCAGGCCAGGTAGGCCGCCAGGAACAGCAGCATCACCGCCTGCTGGAAGCCAATCACCAGCATCGGCAAGACCTGGGCCAGCACCTGCGTGTCCTGCGTCAACACCCCCTGCAAATTGGCATGGCCGATCTGGTCCACCGTCACGAGATCGGTTCGTCGGACAAGGTCAAACAATCGAACCCGCATCTTGTGGATCAACC
>JADFXY010000125.1:0-11237 GCA_015233355.1 Deltaproteobacteria bacterium
AAGGGCCGTATTGTTTGTAGGCCGATACATTATTGGAGCTGTCCAGGGTCCAGATGCCGGCAGATCCGCCCGGTCCCGACCAGACGAAATCGTAGGTTGTTTTGGCCGATGACCCACCTTGTCCACTCCGTACGGGCCAGACGTAGTAGCCACCTGTCTTGTCATTCCAGTTCATAAGAGAACCATAGTTCATGAAGTAGCTCATAATGTAACCGGTGCTGCTGGTGTAGGTGTCGCTGGAACAGTATTCCGCCCCCAGGCCGCTGGCGAGGTTGGTAAAGGGATGCCCCGCGGGCAAGGCTGGGCCGAAGTGGGCGGCATCCTGCAAACTTCTTATTTCGTTTATATTAGGTATTCGCCAGTCCCCGACGTTTGAGCCGTCGGTCAACCCGCAGATTCCCTTGGACAGGCCATGGACGGAAACCAAATTCAGAGCCCAGGATTGGAGACCATAACAATTGGCGTTCTTGAGCCAGATCAGCCCGGTCAGGTTATCGGTGACCGTACCGTTGTAGTTATCCGTGAACCTGGGGTTGGGCCAGGCCACACCCTTTTGCAGGTCCCCGTCGTCGTGCGGGCCATAGGACACGCTCTGCCCGGTCTTGGCCACCGGGGCGGGAAAGGTTTTAGAAAAAAACGACCAGGTGTCTTTAACCGGCCAAACGTAAATGGAACCTTTACCACAGCCGGTTGTTAAGCCATTTTGGAAATTGACGCCCCAGTTGCCGGTGGTGTCTATGGCTGTGGTAGTGGATGAATGGTAGTATACGGCCCCGCCTACGTAGGTCTGGACACCTAAGAATGGATGACCCGACGGCAGCGCTGGATTATATTGACCTGGATCCACTAGACTGCTTAACTCGTTGATATTGGGCATACGCCAGTCTCCGGCGTGGGAGATATCGCTTAACCCGCAACTGCCGGATGATAGGCCGTTGACCGCAGCCAGGGCGTCGGCCCAGTTCTTGGTTCCAAAGCAATTTGCGTTCCTCAGCCAGACCAGCCCGGTCAGATTGTCGGTGACCGTGCCATCGTTATTGTTGGTGAACCGGGGGTTAGGCCAGGCCACGCCGATCTGGGTGACGCCGTCGTCGTAGTATCCATATGACGTGGTTTGCCCGGTCTTAGGTACCGGCGCGGGAAAGGGGAGCGCAGTGCCGGCCCGTGGAAGCTGTTCGGCGGCGTCGCTCGTGTTCAGTGGAGAACCTGAGTCCTCTCCGGCGGCGAACGAGACAGGCAGAAAAAGCAAGGCGCAACAAAGAAGGACCATATGCCGAGCGTTCATGATTTCTCCTTCACCAGATTGATTTTCCGTTCCTGATGGTATTTATCGATTGTTTTTCGTGTGGCTAAACGCAGGGATCGATCACTCGATCAGGTCCTTGTTGGAATATTAAAAGCAATGTTTATGCCAGGCAGATAAGGTCAAGTTTTTAGTTGGGTTAAGAAAGAAGCGGAAAAGCGGACCAGCCCTATTTGTTAAATAAGACAATTATTTTTATAAGTAATGATAATATCGGAATACCGACGGCAACTCCCTCGGATGCCGCATGTCGACAACAGCCTCACCGGAATGAACCGGCAAGGCTGATGGTCTATTTTATGCTGAGAAGGTCAACGTATGGTCCCGGCGCGGCTATGACTACCAGGCAAACAACTATAATGCTCCCCAAAAACTGGACAACCGGCTAAGGTGTAAAGTCAACCTTGATAAGTACAACAAGGAGGGGCTATATGAAAAGGAGGGGCTATATGAAAAAAATGCGGAAGAAGCACGATGCAGCGTTTAAGGAGGCAGCGCACCGTCCTGGTGGAGGCTGTTGAGGGCCACGGGCAAGTTATATGGGCCCAAAGCAGATACTCATCTTCCGGTGGCAAATAGTCCGCCGAAACGAAAGAATCAATCATTCTAAAAATCTGAGGTGCATTTTTAGGAAAGCCGAATCACCCATCATTAATCATGCCTTCTACTTTATCGTCAGGCATATCTTCGTTAGGGGAAGGGTATTTGAATTTAGAGTAATGGTCTGATATACGGTCCTTGAACGCCTCGACATTACCCAAACCTTCCAGCGTCTGAAGGCACGAAAATAATTTGCTTATGATATCGCTAAGAAAAACTATTGATTGTTCTACGGTATCCTGAATTAATTTACTCTCATTCTCTTGGCTCATGACATCCCACCTTCCTGTGTGGCTCCTGGAAAGCTAAACTCCGGGGAAAGCGCCGCCAGGAAACGGCGCCTTGTCGGTCAGGGGAGCGACCCTCAACCTATCCCCGAAAGCTGATTAACTTTTGATCACCTACCATAACATATTTTACAGCGGAAAACAAGGTCGCAAAAGAGGCTAAGGTGGACAAGCGCAGGAAAGTAGGAAGGCCAGTCTGGGTACGTCAATCTGTAAGCGGATACGCAATGGGTACGCAACAAAAAAAGGACCTAAACCATTTCTGGCTAAGTCCTTATTTTCTTTTGGTGGAGCTGGACGGGATCGAACCGACGACCTCTTGAATGCCATTCAAGCGCTCTCCCAACTGAGCTACAGCCCCGCAAGCGAAAATGGGTATACCAGAACCAAGGGACGCTGTCAACTCGTTTTTGATCAAAAAAACAAATTAAGCTGTATTTATAAAAATAGCTCTGCAAAACTGGCTAGTTCCAATTCAAACAGGTTGCGGACGGCATTTATCGTCACACAAAAAAAACAATATGTCCGACGTCGCGATGGAGCGGATCACAACCGGCCGGGTGAGTCAACCGGTTGAAAACTGCCGGGCCTGATTTTAGCCGTTGACAGGGAGGACATCGTTTTGTATCCTAACGGCATAACAAGGCAAGCAATCATGAACCAGGCCGGGTAAATTGAGAAACAACCAGCCGGGGAGGCCGCAGATAGACGCCGCCCAGGCGGTCTTTAGTCCCATTCACCCAGATCGCATTCCCAGTTACCCAGACCGCCGGTTGACATCTCCACCACCCTTTTTTTTCCTCCGCGTCCTCGGCGGTTACATTTGTAAACCCGCAGTGTGTCTGTTTCATTCTGACCAGGTTATAAGGAGCCAACCGAATGGAAAAACGAATATCACCGTCCGTCCCCATCCAGGCGGCCAAACCGCTCAAAAAAATTATGGCTGATCATTTTTACGAACTGGACCGGGCGGTCAAGGTCGGGGCGCCGAAGGTGGCCTGGTGTACCAGCGTAGGACCGGCTGAATTACTTCAATCATTTGGTTTTTTAGTCTATTATCCCGAAAATCACGGGGCCATGTTAGGGGCCACCCGGATGGCCATGGACATGATTCCGGTGGCCAATGCCATAGGTTATTCCCCGGATATCTGTTCCTACCTGACTTCGGATATCGGCTCTTTCCTCAAGCAGGAAACACCGCTGAAAAAAGCCTACAACATCGACGCCGTCCCCAAACCAGATGTCCTGGTCTATAATACAAATCAATGCCGCGATGTTAAGGATTGGTTTTCCTGGTATGGGCGTCATTTCAATGTCCCGGCTATCGGCATCCACACTCATCGGGGGATCGGCCAAGTCGAGCAGCACCATATAGTTGATATCGCCACCCAAATGAAAGGGCTGATTCCAACCTTGGAAGAAGTCAGCGGCCGAAAGTTCGATATCGACCGGCTCAGGGAATCGGTCCGGTTATCGCGGGAATGCACGGATCTCTGGAAAGCCTGCTTAGACCGGGCGGCCGTGATCCCGGCCCCTTGGAATTTCTTTGACGCCACCATCCATATGGGGCCGGCGGTGGTTATGCGCGGCCGTCAGGAGGCGGTGGATTATTACCAAATTCTGCTAAAAGAACTCGATGAGCGGATCGCCGCCGGGATCAGTTCAGTGCCGAATGAAAGACACCGCCTGTATTGGGACGGGATGCCCGTCTGGGGAAAGCTTAGGAGCATGGCCGAATTATTCACCGGCCTGGCCGCTTGCGTGGTCGCCTCGACTTATTGCAACAGTTGGATCTTCACCGCCTTCGATCCGGCGGAACCATTTGACAGCATGGCCCGGGCCTATACCGAGCTGTTTATCGTCAGGGATGAGCCGTACAAAGAGGCGTATATCAAGAAGTGCCATGAGTTCTTTAAATTTGAAGGCATCATTTTCCACGATGCCAAGACCTGCCCCAACAACTCCAATAACCGTTACGGCATGCCCCAACGGCTGACCGAAAAGCTAGGCATTCCCTGCTTGAGTATCAATGGAGATCTAAATGATCTGCGTTGTCTCTCGGAGGAGCAGACCAAGACCAATATTGAGGCGTTCATCGAACAATTGGAAGATTAATTATGGGCAAATCCTTTTATGGCGGCATTGATGTGGGCGCGTCCACGGCCAAGGCAGTCATCATCGATGCCGAGAAGAACATCTTGGGGATGGACGTGTGCCGTTCCGGATACGATTTTTCCGCCTCCGCCTCTCATGTCTGGCGGGCCGCCCTGGACCTGGCCGGAATCGATGAAGCAGACATCAAGAACATCATCTCCACCGGATATGGCCGGCGCAATATCGAGTTCGTCCACCAGACCAAGACGGAAATCAGTTGCCATGCCCGGGGATGCCGGCACCATTTCCCCTTTGCCATCACGGTCATTGATATCGGGGGCCAGGACAACAAAATCATTAAGCTGGATCAAGCCGGCCGAAGGTTGGGATTCAAGATGAACCGCAAGTGCGCCGCAGGGACGGGAGCCTTTTTAGAGGAAATTGCCTATCGACTGAATATCGACATAGGCTCCTTCGACGGTTTGGCCAGGCGCTCTACGGAAAAGGTCACCCTGGGGAGTTACTGCACGGTTTTTTCCGCCACCGAGGTTTTGGAAAAGATCCGGGCCGGCAAAAAGGTAGAGGACATCGTGAGCGGCCTGTTCACGTCGGTGATCAACCGCGTCTTGGAGATGGATTCATTAACGGACCAGGTGGTCTTAACCGGCGGCGTGGTGGCTCACAACCCCTTCATCGCCGAATTGCTGAGCAGCCAGATCAACCGGCCGGTGCTGGTCCCTCCCCATCCCCAAATAACCGGAGCCTTGGGTGCGGCTTTGCTGAGCCTGGACGAAAAAGACAAGAGTCAGATCTAATGAAGAGACGCTCTAACAGCGGCAGGTCCATGTTTCCCCAAAGTAGTTTTGACGGCTTTTGCCCGTGGCCCTGGTCAAGTCAACGTTTCTAGCTGATATTGACCTATGATATATGTTCAAACAGGTGAAAGACATGTTCAAAAGACGCCCCCTAATTGAAATCATGCGGATAATTAGAAGCAAACTGGCGCACCTGTCGGATTCCGGTTTTTTCTCTCCCCATTTCCTTGATCTGGACAAGTTGACTTACCAGCGTTTTAACGAAATTCAGTTATCGGAAAAGGAGTATGAACTCACCGAAGGACGAGCGGAGATATTGGAGCCAATCATCAAAGCGTTGGGCGAAATTGCGGAACTTCTGTATGTCCCCGAAAATGCCGCCGGCGATCTGCCTACGGATGAGGTCCGCATCCGGAACATGCTGGCCGCGAAACTGACCTACAAACGGGCCCTATACATGGTCAGGGTTGACCGGTTTTGCAACGCCGCCCTAACTGCTATCTATGCCGTTGATTATCTAAAAGATACTCTGCCGGAGGGGCCGGAGCGGCCCACGTGGATGGTCCAATCGGCCAAAACAGTTTCTGTCGGACTGCTGGAGGAAACCCTGAACTCTTACATGGTTCCGGGGAAGTACGTTTCTTCCGACTGCCATTCGTCCTGCGGTTACTGTCAGGACCCCTTGTCCACCGTGGCCAAGTATTGCGCCGATGCCTTAGAGGATATGGGCGCGCCGGATGCGGTAGTCCGGGAGATCTGGACCACCGCGGCCGCCATGCTGGGGGCTTATGCCAAAAATTTGGGAGCAGACATAGAGCACATGGATTTTAAGGACAAAGTGCCCAGAAAAGCCATGATCGCATATAAAATTATTCTGTTCAACAAAAAGACCGACCTGCCGGGGGTCTTGCCTCTGGTAGACTACTATTGCCAAAAACTTCGAACTTGTCAGGTCAACTATTTTACCAGCCAATATGACTGCTCATCCGAATCATATTACTATTACACATAGATATTTCGATGGCTCGGCCTGTTATGCCGATTTAGAGCATCGCGCCGCCCTGGGGGCCAATGCTGTTGAATTAAGGGTGCGACGTTAAGATTTCTCGCTTCGCTCGAAATGACAGGGAAGCGTCGCTTGGAATGACAGAGCAGTGGACTGTTAGAGAGACGATGTAAGTTTGTCATTCCGAACGAATGTAAGGAATCTTATAGCATCCGGAGATGGTCGCGCCGCACCTTTATTTCAACAGCATTGGCCCCAGATGTCCGGTTTATGAAAGAATGCTGAAATTAGACCTCGATCTAATTTATTTATCCTGTTATACAAATAAGATAACTGTCGCAACTGATTTGTCGGTTGATGTTTGCCGCCTTCGGCGATATATTTCCAGCAGTAAGCTGTTCCCGATCTTTGGCCAGGTCATTGACCGGTCAAGAACCGGTTGCAAATAACCGGCCGTAAAGCCGAATAAGACGATCGCGTCTCCAAGACACCTGACTGATCCCGATCATATTGATGCAGATGAGGAAATATGGACAAATTCTTCTATCCCAAAAGCGTTATGGTGGTGGGCGTATCCGAAGATCAAGGAAATATGGCCCGCAATATCGTCAGGAACTTGTTAGACTTCGAATATTATGGCCCGATCTACCCGGTCGGACCCAGAGGCGGGGTTTTCTGTGGACAAAATATCTACACTTCTATTGCGGAAGTCCCCGGAACTCCGGACCTGGCCGTGTTCCTCATCCCCGCCAAGGCTATTCCCGCGGCCTTTGAACAATGCGGCCGGAAGGGGATTCGCCACGCTATCATCGAATCGGGCGGCTTTTCCGAATTCTCGGAAGATAATCTCTCGCTGGAGCAAGAACTTCTCCAGGTGGCCGATAAATTCGGCATCAAATTTGTGGGGCCCAATTGCATCAGCATCATCAATACCGAAAACGGGTTGGCCCTACCCTTCGTGCGACTGGACAAGGAAATTATCACAAACGGCAAAATCTCGGTGATCGCCCAAAGCGGCGGAGTCATTGTCAGTTGCATCAATTTGTTTTCTTGCGAAAACCTGGGATTTAACAAGCTGATCAGCATTGGCAATAAATTAA
The DNA here is from genome assembly GCA_015233355.1 of Deltaproteobacteria bacterium. Classification (GTDB taxonomy): domain Bacteria; phylum Desulfobacterota; class JADFXK01; order JADFXK01; family JADFXK01; genus JADFXK01. Next base: position 7,206 of record JADFXY010000125.1, read on the forward strand.
ACCTGAATGAAAACGACTACCTGGAATACCTGATCAAAGATCCCGGGACGGAGATAATCGGACTTTATTTAGAAAGCATCTCGGACGGACGGCGATTAATTGACCTGGCTTCCCGGACCACCAAGCCAATCGTCGTCTATAAGGCCAACATCGGAAAATCAAGTCAATCCATTGCTAAATTTCATACCTCGGCTATAGCCGGAGACGCCCGGGTGGCTGCAGCCGCGTTTCGTCAGGCCGGCATTTCCCAGGTGGAAAACCTCAGAGACTTCATCGCCTGTTTTAAAGTCTTTTCTCTGCCTCCCATGCAAGGTCCGGGGTTTGCTATCCTATCCCGGTCCGGGGGTCACGCGGTTATGGCTGCAGATGCCGCCGACCAATATGGCTTCAATCTGGTTCCCTTTACCGACCGCTTTTTGGACGAGGTCCAGAGCCATTTCCGGGCTAAAGTGATCCGCCCCACCAATCCCCTCGACCTGGGCGACTTGTTTGATTTTGAGACTTATATCAAGATTGTTGAGCAGGTCCTGAAAGAGGATCATGTCCACGGCCTGCTGTTTCAACATGTTTACGTCAGCCGCCTGGAAACGGCCCAAACCCGAGACATGCTCAAAGTCATCAGCCAACTGGCCGACCGATACCCCAAGCCCGTCGCTTTTTGTCTTTTTGCCGATGAAAAGGAAATGCCCGTAGTAAAAAACACCGCTGATTATCCCGTATTTAATGAGCCGGAGGAAGCCGTCAAGGCCCTGTCCGTTTCATGGGATCATTTTCGTTTCCTGAGTAAAAGAAAGGCGCCGGGTCCGGCTGAGCTCAAATCCGATTCATCTCCGGCCTCAAGCCGACACGAGAAAGAAAAGGAACGACCGGTGGCCATGAATGAGGTCATGACCCTGCTGGACAAGGCTGGGATCCGGGTCGCCCCAACAGTTACGACCACCACCCCGGACCAGGCGATCGCGGCTGCCGGGTCCATCGGCTTCCCGGTGGCGCTGAAGCTGGATGTGCCCGGATTGAGCCACAAGTCGGATCAAGGCGGCGTCATTCTGAATCTCCAGAATGACCGGGAACTACTTGAGGCCTGGCCGCGGATCAGCGTCCGCCTGGAAGACTTTCGGGCCGGAGGCGCGGCCAGAGGAATTATTGTCCAGCGGATGGTCCCGGGCGGAAAAGAAATAATTTTAGCCGGAAAGCGGGATGAAGTATTTGGTCCGGTCATCATGTTCGGCCTGGGTGGGGTATTGGTCGAGGTGATGGGGGAGGTCGTCTTTCGGGTAGCCCCCGTGTCTCGGGAAGAAGCCATAGAGATGATAAATGAAATTCGAGCGGGCAAGATACTGTCCGGCCTCCGTGGCGAATCCCCCGGTGACATTGACGCCCTGGCCGCGGCCATTACCGCCATGTCGGATATTATGCGTAATAATCCTGATATTTCAATTATAGAGATCAATCCGTTGGTCGTTTTGGCCAAAGGGGCCGGAGTGGCGGCGGTGGATGCCCGGATGATGGTCTTCTCCGGACCACATGCTTCCCGGAACCGGCCCGGAAACTAGAAGGCGGAGCATCATTCAACCTCAATTTATCGTTGCTTCCTTATTTTTAACTTTGGATTATAGGCTGACTCATTTCCGAGGAATTCCATACGGAGAAGGATGAGGAAAATGACATTCCGAAGCAGCATCAGGGCAGACTTTCCAATTTCCGCCGTCTTATACCCTTACGGGCAGATTGCCTGCTTTTTGATCTTTCTCGCTTTGGCCCTTGGTTGTACCGATAAGGATGGCCGCGGGAATCAATCTGCCGATGTCACCTTGACCGTGGCTTTCAACTCGGCCGAGGGCCTGCGGGAAGGCGATACCGTGTTGTTCGATGGCCTGCCGATAGGTCTGGTCAACCGGATAACATATAACAAGCAAGGCAAATTTGAGGTAACAGTCAGGATAAAGAATGAATTTAAGGCGGCTTTAATAGAATCAAGCCGATTCTACGTGGGTGATAACCCCGGTACGCCCGGCCAAAGAGCCCTCATCATGGCCAACCTGAACCAGGGAGGACGCCCGCTGGACACGGCCAAGGTAATTGAAGGCACTACCCAGTTATCCGTGATGATCGAAAAGGGACAGCGGGGGGTTACAGAGTTTCTTGATGTTTTTTCCAAGAAAATAACGTCCTTGACGGCCGATTTGGACAAACCGTCATCCGAGGAACAACTCAATAGATTATCTAAAGAAATTGACGCCGCGGCAGCTCAACTGGAAGATGAAGGCCAATCCTCCAAAGAATACTTCAGGGAACAAATACTCCCCAAGTTAGAAAAAGAACTAAACCGACTGAGACAACATCTCGAGAGCCTGGGCCGTGGGGCCGAACTCAAACCTTTGAACGAAAAAATGAACAATCTAAGGAAGAAACTTGGTTAATCCTATTTGTCAAACAACCGGTGAATAGTCGCCCCACCCTCGTCATCTCTGTCGGCTTTTTTCCCGCTCACCGAAAATCGTAAGCCGACTAGCCGGCATTTCCCCAATGAGGATAAGTCCCGTGGAAAATCAGACCGCCGTTACATCCACAAGCAAACCCAATACAAGGGTGAAGGTTGTTTTAAAGGTGACCGAAGGCCCTGAGATTGGGAAGATTTTTGAGTTCACTACGACCAACAACTTTCTGGCCGGCCGATCGCTCCACGCCCATTTGCGTCTGGATCCCAAAGCAGATCCATACATTTCCAGAAACCATTTTTTTCTGGAGATATGGCCGCCCCGGTGCCGGATAACCGATTTGGGAAGCACCAACGGAACCTTTGTCAATGATGAACGCGTCACCCAAAAGGAGCTTTCTTCGGGAGACATTATCAAGATCGGTAGAACCACCATTTTTTTCGACATCGTCCAAAACACTGAACCGGAACCCTCTCAACTCATCTGCGCTATTTGCCGCCGCAATGTGATAGATGAGGTCGCAGGTCAAAATACTGAAGACTTAAAATATGTAGTTTACATCTGCAACCGCTGCAAGGCCAAAGAGGATCAGGAAAGAACCCTGGCCATGTCGCGGGCCACGGGTCAATACAACTGCTCTGTTTGCCAGACCGATGTGTCCGACCTGGCGGTTATGGACGGCCGGGCCGAAGAATTGAAAGAAGTGGCCAAATACCTCTGTCCTACCTGTTCGGGCGCGATGCCGGCTGCTCCAGGAGACAAACCTTCGGCCGCCCCGTATCGGATTATGTCCAAAATTGGTAGTGGTGGTATAGGTCAGGTTTATAAAGCCGTGCATCAGGCCACAGGCCGACTGGTTGCCCTGAAATGGATCTATCCCCACGTGTATAAAGACACTGCCGGCGTTAAACTGTTTGAACAGGAACTGGCTGTTCAAGGACGGTGTGTGAGTCCTCACCTGGCGAGGTTCTACGACCAGGGCGCCTCACCGGCCGGGTATTATTTCGCCTCGGAATTTCTGTCCGGAGGCAGCACCGAAGGCCTGGTTGTAGACCGATACCAGGGAGGCTTGGACCCAGCTCTGGCCACAGGCATCATATGCCAGGCCCTCAAAGGACTTCGTGATCTCCATCGGGAAGGCTTCCTTCATTTAAACCTCAAACCGTCCAACATCCTCCTTGACCGGCCTTTGGGCGAAAAGGGACTGACCGTTAAGATAAGCGATTATGGATTGGCCGTTCCTTATGAGATGGCTGGTAATTCAACCATTTATAAAGAAGGCGAATATCCTGGGACCGTCCTCTTCCGACCGCCGGAACAGATTTTGAAACCTCAGGACGTCAACGAGGCCACGGATGTCTACTCCATGGCTGTCTGTCTGTACTATTTACTTACCGGAAAATACCCGGTGGCCTACCCCAGCCCCCTGGACCTGGTTCAATCCGCCGAAGAAATCACACCACAGCGGCAACCACTGGAGATAGTCATAGACGATCCGCCTATTCCGATTCTCCAACATTGTCCCGAGATGCTCGACACCCTGGCCGCGGTGGTAGATAAAGCCGTGTCTAAGGAGATTAAGAAGAGATATAAA
>JADFXY010000126.1:0-411 GCA_015233355.1 Deltaproteobacteria bacterium
CATCAATCTCTTCTTGAATCTTGACCCAACCCAAGGCCGCGGCCGGTCCATCTTTTCTCTTAAAAATTTCTTCTTTTTTCCGTTCCTTAATGACTGCATCGTATTTCTGGGACATGGAGGCAACGGCATCTCGCGTCTCTTCCCATTTAACCGTCTGGACGGTGTGGGACTCGGCCAGTTTTTGAAGTAGTCCAGTCTTCTTAGTCAGGATCTCTTTAAGGGATTTAAGTCGTTGAATCAGGGTGACAATGGCCTTGTCCTTGGAGTTGAGGGCACTGACCTCCAACAACTGGCTTTCGTCGAGGTGATATTGCTCGTCGGTTTGTTTGCGCAACTGTTCAATCTTTTGGGTTTTTTCAGCAAGTTGGGTAATCCGCCGGATCGTGCCCACTCTTGAAGACATTCCGGTGA
>JADFXY010000126.1:471-11215 GCA_015233355.1 Deltaproteobacteria bacterium
TCAGGACCATTTGTTTGATACTTCCCAATTCGGTGATCATATCTTTTTCGGAGGCTTTAAGGCTAGTTACCTGAGCTTTCAGTTGCTCGACATTTTCCTTTTCCTCATTCAAAGTCTTTTCGATAGACTGCATTAGACTGATGTAAGGTGACTGGTTGGCCGGATTTTCCGGGGTAGCGGCGGGGTCCGCGGCCATGGCCGGACAGCAGTTGCTGAAAAACAGCATTACCGCCCAGCAGGCTAGAATAACGATTTTTAATCGGCAACGTCTGTGACGATTCACCGGAAAGACTCCTCCCAAACAAGAGTAACAAAATTTAAAGATTATGATTAAAGAACTATTGTCCAACGTAGCTTAACTATTAGTCCCGCCCCAGGTAGATGAATAGTAAACCGATAATCATAGAGATCAGTCCGGAAAATCTCAATTCCTTATCCGGCAGTGCTATCAATTTAGTTAACCAATTCCGCAAGGTATTGGGAAAGGCAAAGTAAGGGAGCCCCTCTATAAATAAAGCCAACCCCAAAACCATCAGGAACAATTTCATCTTTTGACCTCAATAGAAATGGAAATACGAGAAGTATCATGACGAGGCAGAAAAGGCAGGACGGGGAGGTTCTGAACATTTGCACCCGCCACGCAGGGTGACTATACACAAATTTTGCCGGGCTGCAAAGATTTTCTCAGATATGGGAACTGTGCCTGGAGGGGAGTCGCAGTCGAGCCGGCCGATTTGGGTCAAAGGTTGCAATGGGCGTTTGGGGTGTGGCTGGTCTGGGCCAACCGTCCGGTTAAAGATTAACTCCGTCACCCGTAACGCACCACCCGTAACCCTTGGCATGGTTAAATTTGAATGGTCATCACCGGTTGCAGCCTAGGCAATGGGGATTTTCGTTGGGATGGGTTCATCGAAATTGGCCGTCAAGATCAGGCCGACATCGTCGTAAGCGCTTTTGACTCTAAACGGCAGTCTCTTAAACAGTTTGATCATCCCCATGTTGTTGGTCGTCGTATAGGCGACGAGACCTCGGATGCCGTGCTCCCGGGCCGTCTTGGCCAGCTTCTCCTGGATGATGGAGGAGACGCCTTTGCCCTGCCAGTCTTTGGCCACGCTGAAGGCGACCTCCGCCATGTTTCGGGCGGGTTCAATAAAGTAGCCGCCTACGGCGATGATTTCCTCGAAGCCGACCTCGCCGATCACTGCCACGATGGTCATATCATGAATATAATCAACTTGATAAACATCGGCCATCTCGTCGCGGACAAACGACGTTTTTTCGTGGAGAAAGCGGCGAACCACGTCTTGGCGGTCCAGGTTATAGAAATGTTCTTGGATTTTCCGTTCATCCGTGGGTTTGGCCGGCCGGAATAGCACCTGTTGGTCTTTGATGACGCGTGTTTCCTCGATGTTTAGCGGATAAACGCTCCGGATGGAATCGGCCAACGTCCGTTCCTTCCCCAGCAGCCCCATTTCCTTGGCCTTGTAAAACAGTTCGTCGCGGAAGTTGGGGTGGGCAATGCTGATCATGGCAATGGCCCTTTCCTGGAGGTTCTTGCCGAACAGGTTGACCACTCCGTATTCCGTGACCACGTATTGGACCTCCGCCCTGGGGACGATCACCGGAATGTCTTCAAGAGTGGGCACGATCCGGCTGCTCTTGCCGTCCATGGTCGTGGATGGGAGCAGAAGGATGTTTTTTCCTCCCGGTGACAGACTGGCCCCCCGGATGAAGTCCATAATTCCGTTGACGCCGGAGAAATGGTTGTAGGGGAGGGCATCGGCGGCTACCTGCCCGGTCAGGTCCATGGCCATGACCACGTTGAGGGCCACCATCTTGTTGTGCTGGGCGATGATCGTCGGGTTATTGACATAATCGGAAGGGTGGAACTCAATGCTGGGATTGTCATGAAGGAACTCGTAAAGATTCTTTGAACCAATCGCTCCGCTGGCCACCAGTTTTCCTTCGTTAAAGCCTTTCTTGCGGTTATTAATCACGCCCATGGACACCAGTTGCATAATGCTGTCACTAAGGAATTGAGTATGGATGCCCAAGTCGTTTTTTTGGGACAGGCCGGTCAGCAAGCCCTGGTGAGTGGTGCCCAGGCTCATCTGCATGGTGGACCCGTCTTCAATCAATTTGGCCGCATACTGGGCGATCAGGTGGGCTGCCTCAAAGTCGGGGACATGGCCGATGGTCAAGATTTCTTCATCATGCTCGACTATGACGTCAACTTCGTTGACATGAATGAAACTCCGGCCCAGGACGCGTGGCATTTTCGGATTGACCTGGGCAATTACCAGGTCGGCCGTCTGGGCCGCTGCCAGGGTCACATCCACGCTTACACCTAAACTCATCCAGCCGAAATCGTCCGGTTCGGAGACCTGAATTAAGGCCACGTGAATGGGCAATTGCCGGCTCTTAAACAGGCGGGGGACGGCCGATAAATTTATCGGGGTGATGAAACGTTTGATCTGGGCCAGGCTGTGAGGTTTGGCTGAACCCAGGTAGAAGTATCGAACATTAAATCCTCCATAGGCCTCCTGGTTATCACCGGTGCCCATGAGGGAGACCTCCTGTCTCAAAACCCGGACGATCTCTAAGTCGGTAAAGTTAGAGGCTTGTTTGTCAAGTTCTTGACTCAGGACCAGAGGTTCTCCACACGAGGACCCGATAAAAATACGTTGGCCAGGTTTGATTAGCTTGATCGCATTTTCGGCGCTTCGACGCTTGGCAATGTAGTCGTCCGGCCAATAGTCGGCGGTAACCTTTCTATAAGAATTCATTTCATTATCTCCTTTATTCTCAAGTAACCCATCTGCTTCCGGATCGGGATATCCCAGACATAGCCCCAACCCGGCGACCAGGTATGGTCGAAGAAACGCTTTTGGAGTAGATGCCCATTGATTCCTATAGTGATGGAGATCAAGCGGGCGCCGATAACCAGACATCACGGTGATCCGCTGAGGTGGTCCGGGCGGCTGTTTGAAGATATTCCCCAAGAGGCGCTATTTTATGAATTTTTAGGGCCAATTGTCAATAGAAACGGTTTGCTTTGGCTGCGATAGGAATCCGATAGATTGATATTACTCCTTAAATCTTATTATTATTACTCACGAAACTGACTATACTCGACCCGGATATAATCGGCGCTTCTGAGCGCGCCTGTTGCCGGTTGTTTGTACCCGGTTACTCGTTGGACCTAAGTTCGACGAGATTTTCAATTAACTACCAGAAATGTATCCACAGATTTCTCAGATAAACGCAGATGTAAAAACCCCGGAGACCTATTGAGGCCCGAATCCGCGCAATCTACCGGATTTAATTATGGCCCTTGATGCCAATCGCTTAGCATACGCGCCGAACTCAGGTTGTTGTCGAGATGGTCCGGTTGACCCTGGTGACTCCGGCGCGTCAAGGAATGGTCGGTAAAACTGCCGATGCGGGCTTCCGAGCATCTATAATTTCTTGACAAACTCAAAATATGAAGGTACTTTCACGCCAAGCGGTCGCGCCCTTGATTGGAAACTCTTTATATCCTTTAGTCGCAGGAGGACAATTCCAATGACTTTTACCAAAGCCCACATGATTGACAGACTGAACGAACGCATAGATATCCCCAGAAAAAGATGCGCAGAGTTGATTGAATCCATGTTCGAAATACTAAAGAACACCTTGGAAGGCAGCGAAGATGTGCTCATTAGTGGATTCGGCAAGTTTTGCGTCAAACACAAACGGGAGCGCATGGGACGAAATCCGGAAACGGGAGAGTCTCTCCTGCTGCCGGCAAGAAAAGTAGTTACTTTCAGCTACTCCTGGGCATTAAGAGAGAAGATGAACGAGGAAAAATAAGGACGCCGAAACCGCGAATCCGTTACCCCCGGTTCTAAGTAGAGTATGAGATGGCCGCATGATATTAACCGGATGTGGTGGCCGCAAAATTTGGTGTAGTACTGTTCAGATTGGTTTTGGCCAGGTTGGAATGAAAGCCGACAAATGGATGTTTGACATGCCGTCTGGGTCGGCTAACTCCCTAACACTCTCTTCTGCGTCTTCCCGTTTTATCTATGTGATCAATAATGATCAAGGTTAAGTAGGGTGCAGTTACGAACCTGTGGCTTTTGTTGTGCCGTAGCCGCGCGTCCCATCCATATGGCGGTAGAACCGGGGAGGCCCGAATAAAATGCCGACTACTGCGCGTGGCTACCGTGGGAACGCCTTTGCCGGAATGCGAAATAAAAGCCGTAGATTCGGTTGCCGATCAGGAAGTTCCGCTGGATATCCCTGGCGAAATTTGTACCCGGGGCAGCGTCATGTTGGGCTATTATAAGTCACCCCGGTTTACGGCTCAGGTGGTCGATCGGGCCGGTTGGTATCACACCGGGGATCTCGGCGCCATAGATGACCGGGGCTATATCAGGATTACCGGCCGCATCAAAGACGTGGTGGTGAAGAACGGCCGGGAGATTTATCCCACCGGAATGGAGAATGTGCTATACCGGTTACCCCAGGTGGCTAAAGCCCAGGTTTTTGGGGTTCCCCATCCCGTCCGGGGGATGCTCCTATCCGCCTGGATTAAGCCCAAGCGGGGAAATGTGGTAACGATTGAAGGTACATTGAATCTTCTCCGATCAGAGTTGGGGGAAGAGCATATTCCTGATCTGATCAAAGTAGTGACTTCTTTGTAGTGACTTCTTTTCCGACCACCCGGTCGGGTAAAATGCAAAAATTCAAGATGATCGAGATGACCCTGGCGGAGCTTCAAGAGTAAAGCCGGAGTTACCCGGCCCGGCTGGATAGCAGGTTGTCCAGCAAGACCCTGAGATCGGCCAAAGTCGCCACCGTATAATCCGGAGGCTGATCCTCAGTCCGCATGGACGAAGGGTGTCCGTTGGTCAGCAACACGGTGACGGCGTCGGCCTTTTGCCCGGCCAGGATGTCGAAGCGATAATCCCCTACGACCATGATTTCAGTCGAAGGCACCTGCAGCAACCGGGCTGCCGCCAACACCCCGGCGGGATCCGGCTTGGGGGCGACGTCGTCTCGAGTCAAGATGAAGGCGGCCTGATCCTTGATTGAGGGGCTGAATTTAGTTAAGGCGACGTTTAAAGAGGGTCTTCCATTGCGCGTCAGGATGCCCCAGGGCAATCCCCGACAAAGGATCCAGGTCAGCAAGTCTGCCACGCCGTCATTAGGCGAGGACTTCTCGGCCGCCTCCATCTCGAATCTCTCTACCGTCTCCAGGGCCTGAGGCAGATGTTCCGGGTCCAGAGTGTCCAGAAATTCCAAGATAGCCTTTTCCGGAGGGCAGGCCAGAGCCCGCTTGATCCCGGCAAAGTCTATCGATCCCGGCCTGGTCAAGGTCCCGTCAAAATCAAAAACCAATCCTTTGATAACCATAGTTTGTGTCACCATTAATGCTGGGTGGTTGGTGTTTTCATGAATTTCCCGGATATCACTCATACAACTGATCAGCTTCAACTGCAAGCCCGATTTGTCGGCGCGGCCTTGGGCACGTTTGTCGGCGATGCCCTGGGCATGCCGGTGGAAGGTTGGCCCCGCAAACGGATCGAGGAACATTTTGGCCGGCTTACCGATCTTCAGCCGGGGCGTCTCCCGGCCGGGCATTATACTGATGACACGGAGATGATGATTGGGCTATGGGAGACACTGGTGAGTTGCGCCGACCTGGACCCGGCCGTGGCGGCAGCCGACTTCCTGCGGAATTACCATCCGGAACGGGGATATGGCGGCCGGATTCAGGGGGTGATGAATCGCCTGGCCCAGGGGGCTGTATGGCCGGATGTGGGCACCGACAGTTTCGGCAACGGTAGCGCCATGCGGGTGGCACCGGTGGGTTGCTTTTTTTTTCGTGACTTAGCCCTGGTCAAGCAAAAGGCCCTGTTATCAAGTGAGATTACTCATAAGCATCCCCAGGCCGGGGCTGGCGCCGTAGCCGCCGCGGTAGCCACAGCCATGGCCTTGGAGGCCGGAATGTCGGGTCGAGCAAAAAATCCCGAGGTGTTTTTGTCGGTTATTTTTGACTTGATTCTCAGCCTTGATGAACCTTCCGCCCAGAGAGTCGCGGCCTTATCCGATATTCAAGCTGGCCCCCCGGCCTCCCTGGCCGACCAGATCACCCGGATGTACCGATGCAATGTCATGAGCATGGAGGCGGTCCCCCCGGCCCTGGCCTCGTTTTTGTACACTGACAGCTTCTCTGATGCGGTCTTATTGGCGGTCAATTTAGGCGGGGACACGGACACCATCGGGGCCATGGCCGGGGCTGTGGCCGGGGCCTATTACGGTGTTTCGTCAATTCCTGAGGAGTGGTTGGCCGGGTTGGAGAACGGCCCTAAAGGCAGGGACTATGTGATCGATCTGGCGACCAGAGCCGCGGCCATGTCCTGGCCGGGGACTGTTCGGCAGGTTTAAACGCCTGGGCCGGGAGCGTCATGGTCCCGAAACCAGTTCTTTTTCTTCTTGTCGGTCAAATCACCCATAGGTCCGGGATAAATCCGGCGGTCTTCCACGGCGGTCGGTGTAGTCACGGGCGGCCATTTTTCCGGTTGTGGGTCAGGCCCTTCTTGGGTCACCGGCGAGGGAGCCCGGTCAATCATGACCGGATGGTGGTGAAAATCGGAACCCGGCGCCGGAGTGGTGAATTCCAACGGAATCCCATTTGGGTCAAAAGAATAGAGGGAATGGATGAAGCCATGATCGACCACTTCCGAAACCCAGAACCCTGCCGTTTCCAACTGGTCTTTGAGCTCCCATAGATCGTCATCTTGGGCCACTTCCAGGGCTAGGTGATCAAAGATGAAAGGCCCGGCCACGGGGTAGCCATGGTCTTTTTCCGGGACAGCCTCGACTTTCGGCCATTCAAAGAAGACAATCATAGACTTATCTGAGATTTCAAAAATATATTGCCGGTACCCCGGCTTGCCCCAACCGGCCACCAACCGCATACCCAGCAGGTCCCTCCAGAACCTGATCGTTCGATCCATATCTCCTGTGGCCAGAGCCAGATGATTAACTCCGACAAATTTTGTCATCAAACACCCTTTTCCAATAGTTAATGATAGTTGTCTAATTATGGTGTTTTTTTGAAGAGGTTGACTGCAGAGGACGCTCAGATGGAAATGTATCCGTAGATTTCGCAGATGGAAAAGACCCACAAACCTATTCCGGCCCTAATCTACGCAAAACGGTGCAATCTACCGGATTGAATCATGGCCATTGATGATAATCGTTCAGCATACTCGTCGAACTCAAGTTAATCTACTATCAAACCTGGGCGGAGTCAATTGATATCGAAATATGCCGGATGCGAACCGGATTAACTGAGGTAGGAAATAAATTGGTCGTATATCAGTGACAACTTATTGTTATCGTGTATGTTTTTTTTGATATAGAAGGCTAACATGACCGGCCGTTTTGAAATGGGTTCATTTTTCTTGACCCCTAACCCGTTATTTGATAACCTCTAACGTTTAAATCATATTAATCATTGCTGCGGTAAAGACCAGGCCTGACTCATTTGAGTTTTTTATTTTTTGTAAATTTTGGCCGTCCAGGCTTTCCGGGACACCGCCCCGGATATTTATCGGCATTCCAGTCCATCCCGTTTCCGGTTAGGTGCCCAGGTCGATCCGGAAGCGGTCGAACCACACGTTTTTTTATGGGTATCAACATCGTTAGGAGGAAAAAATGCTTATTCCAAATGGAGAACAGTTGCTGGTTATCCTGGTCATCGTCCTGATCGTTTTCGGGGGGAAGAAGATTCCTGAATTGATGGGCGGCTTGGGAAAAGGAATCAAAAGTTTTAAGAAGGGGTTGAACGCGACGGATGACGAGTTGGAGCCGAAGCCGGAGCACCCGGAAAAGCTGGAGCAAAAGCAGGATAAGCCACAATAAGGCATTATTCCTCCTTGTTTTAAGGATGTCCAGGCCAAATGCAATTGACCTGCTGAAGAACTAGAACATTGTCCGCCTGACTTGACCAGTCGGAAACACCCACCAGCGACTTCAGCCTTTTGGCGGGGGGTAAACAGCAATGTTAGGTATCACCGAATTAATTCTCATTTTTATTGTGGCGCTTATTTTTCTTGGTCCGAATAAACTCCCGGAACTGGCTAAGACATTGGCTAAAGGGATCCTGGAATTCAAGAAGACCGTGAATGATTTTAAGGACAATCTGGATATCGATGAAGATCTCAAAAAAGATATCAAAGAAGTGAGGCAAGCCCTTACCGAACCCATGGCGACCCTTGGGGCCGGATTGACCGGCATGGCCAGCCTGGATGCCATGAATACAACATATGGGTTGACGCCGCCTGTGGCTCCGACCGCCGGGAATCAAGCGGGGCCGGCTGATTCTGAACTTCCGCCGGTTAATTGGGACAGGGTGGATGAAGCGTATCCGGTGACTGACCCGGCCTGGCCGGGCCGCGACCAATTGTCTCCATCCGTCTCGCCGGAAATGTCAAGTTATGCGACCCTGACAGGGGAGAATTCGGCTGGAGGCCGGACGGGGGTGCTTACGCCCAGGTTTTACAGACGTCCCAAATCGGCCCGGGGATTAGTCGGCCCGCAGGGATTAAAGATAGGAAAAGTACATGGCCGAAGAAGGTAAGATGCCCTTTACCAGTCACCTGGAGGAACTCAGGAGCCGTCTGATAAAATGTTTTCTGGCCATTGGTGTGGGATTCTTTGCTTCCTACCATTTCCACGAAAAGATTTTTAACCTTTTGATGATGCCTCTGCTCATTTCCATGCCTAAGGGGCAAGACAAGCTGATTTTCACCGGGTTGGCAGAGGCATTCATCACCTATCTCAAGGTTTCGTTCATCGCCGGTCTGTTTTTCGCCTCCCCGGTGATCTTTTACCAATTTTGGAAATTCGTCACCCCAGGGCTATATAAAAACGAAAAGAAATACATCGTCGGCTTTGTTATTTTTTCCTCCGTTTTCTTTGTCGGCGGCGCCTCGTTCGGGTACTTCATCGTTTTTCCCTATGCCTTCAAGTACCTGATGAGCTTTGCCAACCAGAATATCCAGGCCTTGCCCTCGATCAAGGAATACCTGTCTTTCTCCATGAAACTGCTGATCTCCTTCGGCGCCGTGTTTGAACTCCCCCTGGTGGCTTTTTTCCTGGCTAAGGTGGGCCTCCTCACGGATCAATTTCTCCGGGATAAACGGAAGTACGCCATTGTTATCGCCTTTATCGTCGCGGCTATCCTGACTCCGCCCGACGTCATCTCACAGTGCATGATGGCCATTCCCATCCTGATTCTTTATGAGATTAGCGTCATTGTGGTCAAGGTCGTCTGCCGGAACAAAAGGCGTCGAGAAGAATCTGATCTGGAGGAACCCGCCGAGGAAGATAAAGTGGTTGAGGTACCTTAAAGAGTTACCCGGTAGTTCTGACAAAAAGCAAACCGCAGAGAACGCGAAGCAAAAGAGAGGACGCTGAGATTTTAGGCTTCAGGTTGTGGAGTTCTGTCCGGCAGATGACATCCGACTCATAACCCGAGACCCTCAAGAAATCTCAGCGCTCTTTCCTTTTCTTCGTGTCCTGTGCGGTTTGCTTTTTGTAATGATGGGTTAGGCGATCTCTTTTTTGGTGACCGCTTCTTTCTTGATCCGGTTGACGGTATCAACCAGGGCAGGAAAGACGTTGTCCCGCAGGTCGCCGGCTACCACAACCATCAGGATATCGTCGCCTACCTTCAACTTCCCATGAGCTACATCCACCAATACAGCTTCGATCCCGGGCCGGCCTTCTATATCGTCAATGATGACGTCGATCTTTTCCTGATCTACGCTAATGATTTCCAGCCCCGTCACTTTGCTGCCATCGCGGGAAGTTCCCCGGACCACGCCGTTGTGGGTCACGATCATGCCGACCCAATCAAAATCAATCTGGCTCTTCACCTGGTTTATCATTTGGTTCAAATCCATTTGAGCATCTCCATATATGTATTTGGTTTGGTTGCGGGTTAATTTTAGACATTCTCAGGGATTGGCCGAAAAAACTCTGTCTCGTGATCCAATACATTAATATAACTACAAATACGTGTCTGTCAAGGTAAATGAAATGGAACATCTAATCTCGAATCTTATCTTGAACTTGAAGCAAAGTCTTAGCCATGGCGCCGGCTCCTTGATTGATCACCCGAATGATTCCATAGACGCCTTCGATCGTCTTATTTTGAATCCCCTGGATACATCTGGAGACAGGGGCGATGACACTGATTTTGTTTAATATTATAAATGGTCCATTGGCAATGGAAGAATGTACTTCTTCAATAGAACCGGCTCCCTGGTCCACCGCCGTCTGAATCAGTTTGACCAATCCGATCAACGCTGCGGATGGCCGCCGAGCGGGCCCGGCCACGGAATCCTCTACTGAACTGATCGGCTTACCCAGTGGCTGCTCGTTGGATTCGTTGGCTGGTAATATCATCAACGTCAGTGTCTCCTCTATGAAATTGATATACTTCAATTCCGGCCCTTTTTTCCTGCTGATTAACAAAGTAATCGTGACTAAATGAGATTATCTCCATCCTGTCATCATAGATAATGTGAAGCTGGTTCTGATAATGCTTTGAGCGCGGAAAAACCCTCCAATTGACTGGTTCGCCGGGAAATGTAATGGGCGCCCCTTCGCTTGGCAGGACTACGATGGCGTTTTCGCATTCGATAACCACACCGAAGGACGCCACTCCACCTGAAACCACGTG
>JADFXY010000127.1:0-11156 GCA_015233355.1 Deltaproteobacteria bacterium
CAGTAGCCGTAATTTGGGTGGCGCTGTTTACGGTGAATGATTGGGCCGCAGAGCCCGCAATGGATACGGCCGTGGCCCCGGTGAAGTTGCTCCCGGTGATGACTACGGACGTCCCCGAGGCGCCGGAGGCCGGGGAAAAAGAAATGACCCAAGGACCCAATGATCCACCTTGTCCTCCCCGAACTGGCCAAACGTAGTAGGTGTCGGTCTTACTGTACCAGTGAACGTAGCCGTCGTACATACCGACGAGCAACGCGGTGGGGGTACTGGCGGCGAGGGTAGTAGCCGACCAAAAGTAGCCCGACTGCACGGCGGTGAAGGGATGCCCCGTGGGCAGCGCCGGATTTGCATTTTTATAGTCTATGATGCCGCGCAACTCTTTCATATTCGGTAAACGCCAATCACCGGCCTGAGACCCATCGGTCAGGCCGCAACTCCCGCTTGCCAGACCATTGGCATCGGCCAGGGCCTGGGTCCAGGTCTGAGTACCGAAACAGTTGGCATTTTTCAACCAGATCAGACCATTCAAATTGTCGGTGACCGTCCCATTGTCGGTGAACCGGGGACTGGGCCAGGCCACGCCTTTTTGCAGGGCTCCGTCGTCGGCGGCAATGTAGGAGTCGGTTTGACCGGTTTTCGGCAGGGTGATCGTCGCGGCCCAGGCTGCGGGGAGGCAGCAGATTAAAATAAGCACGCTGAATAGAGCGATGATGATTTGGCGGCGTGGCATTTTTTTCTCCATTATAGTTTGATTCTTGAGTTCACGTTTTTGAACTGTGATTTCGTTGATGGGTTATGATTACGCTGATTAACTGGCTGACGTATTATTGACGTTTACCCATTATTGACGTTGGCCCATTTATTTTATGTTCACGCATTTATTTTATGTTCACCCAATTTTTTTCGTTCACCCAGGGTGGCGCTGCGCTGGGCTATATTTGATAACCCCTCCGGGGTATTAGGACGCGGCGGCCTGGTCAATAACGAAAAAACGGTGAACCCCAAAGGGCCATATATTGACGTCTTGATTTATCAAAAATTTTATGTATATATCATCAAGGTAGTCGCCAAAATATTCACAACCGGCATGGCCGAAGCGAGGATAAACCGGATGTCTCAATCGCTAACGTGCCTTTATGTGCATGTTGTTTTCTCCACCAGAAAAAGGCAAAATTTTCTTTACGATGAGGTCCTGAGGGGTAAGATGCACGCCTACCTGGCCTCCGTGCTTGGTACCTACGACAGCCCTCCGTTGATCGTGGGAGGTATGGCGGACCACGTTCATCTTCTTTGCCGTCTCTCGCGAAAACTCCCCCTGGCTAAGGTGGTGGGTAAAACCAAACGATATTCATCCAAATGGGCTAAGGCCGCTGGTGAAATCAATTCAATGTTCCAGTGGCAAGACGGTTATGGCGCCTTTTCCGTCAGCGCGTCACGCCTGGCCATCATCCGGGAATACATATTGAATCAGGAAAAACATCATTCCCGTCTCACCTTTCAGGACGAACTCCGGGGCCTCCTCAAAAAACACGACATCAAATTCAATGAGGCCGATTTGTGGGACTGATCCGTTTATCACACCGGCATTGCCTAACCATCACCGTCCACCTCACCTGAGATCATCCCTGGTCATACCCCGCAGGGGTTACCCAATCTAGCCCAGGGTCAGCGAAGCGCCACCCTGGGTAACCATTTTAAATAGATGGTAAAAAACAGGTCAACTTCCCAGGATGGCCGAATCATCAACTATTGTCCTCCCCGAACTGGCCAAACGTAGCCGAAGACCATCTTAACGGACCATTCAACGGCGGTGGCGGACAGGTCGACGTGCCACGCGTAGGTTGTATCGCCGGCGTAGGTAGTAGCCGACCAATAGTAGAACGACTGCACGGCGGTGAAGGGATGCCCCGTGGGCAGCGCCGGATTATAGTTATTGGCATCGATCAGGCTTTCCAACTCACTAATGTTCGGCAGACGCCAGTCGATTTGGTGGGACCCGCTATTACTGGTGTCGCCACAATCATTAGCGTTCATTTTGCCGGTGGAATTGAGCGTGGCCACGTCGGCAAAAGCGGTGGTCCAGCTCCTCATGGCATTGGCACAATTGGCTTTGGTCAACCAGATCAGGCCGGTCAGGTTATCCGTCACCGTCCCGTTGCCGTTGTTGGTAAACCTGGGACTGGGACTGGGCCAGCCCTTTTTCAAAGCACCGTCGTCTCGGGTACCGTAGGAGGTGGTTTGGCCGGTCCGAGGCGCCTGAGCGGGAAATGTCTGGCCCCCGCCGGTGACGGGGAGGCAGCACAATAAGAGCAGTACGCTGATTAACGTGGTGATGATTCGGTGGCGGCGCATTTATTTATCTCCATTTTTGTTCTTTGAGTTCACGTTTTTGAACTGTGATTGCGCTGATGAGTTATGATTTCGCTGATTTTTTTTTATTAAGTTATGATGCCTGCGGGGTATAATCATGGCGCAAAATAATCAGCGCAATCATGGTCAATCAATGTAATCATAGTTCAGACCATGAATAGGGATTGAGCCGGGTCACTCCGGTTTGGAGGGCGCGGGCCAACTGTTTCCAATGTCGGAGAATGGGCTTGGGAAGAGGCAATTAGAAGGAAGAAACAGCCTGGACAGGCGGCGTTTTGGGGTGTGGGGAATTGATCAGACTTAGGGAAACCGGCCGGGGTGTCTTTGACGGCGAAGGATAAGAATGCCGCTAAGAATACAATCAGGGTAGAGCGACGACGAAAACCCAACAAATGAGGAGGGGGGAGGGTAAATCTATGTCTAAACCCCATATCAAAATAAGCCGTTTTCCTGCGCATGACAGTCACCTTTTAAGGGAGAGCAGGTTTGGCTTTTATAGCCATAAATTTTTTAATTTACTATTAATTTTCGGCGATGTCAAGAAAAAACGAGACTATGCAGCGCTTATTTTATAGCGGCTCTATGCCATATGTTACAGGTTACTGGTTGCCGGTTACATGTTACAGGTTTCTTGCTACAGGTTATTCGTGAAGACAATCAGCAATCTGGGTAAGCTACGGATATGTGTTTGCCCTAATCAACATGCAACGTGCAACAAGCAACAAGTCAATTTATCTTGGCCCGATATAGCAACAGGCTATTGCCGACCACCGTGATGCTGCTCAGGGCCATAGCCAGGGCGGCCAACATAGGATGTAAATGCCGCAGGGCCTCAGGGAACGAATGAAAAGGGGCCAACACCCCGGCGGCCAGGGGAATCAGGATGATATTGTAGAAAAAGGCCCAAAACAGATTTTGTCTGACCGTCCGCATGGTCGCCCGGCTAAGTTTGATGGCTTGTGATACTCCGGTCAGATGCCCTCCGGCCAGGACCACGCCGGCGGTTTCCATGGCCACGTCGGTGCCGGTGCCGATGGCGATCCCCACATCGGCTTGGGCCAGAGCCGGGGCGTCATTGATTCCGTCGCCAACCATTCCGACAATATAGCCTTGATCCTGCAATTTCTTAACCTGGAGTGATTTTTCTTCAGGCCGGACTTCGGCGAAGATTTCATCCACCCCGACCTGGTCGGCAATTGACCGCGCCGTCTGGAGGTTATCTCCGGTAAGCATGATCACCTTGATGCCCATCCGGTGCAATTCCGCAATAGCGGTTCCGGAATCCTCCTTAACCCGGTCGGACACGGCGATAAGCCCCACCGCAGCATTGGCCTTGACCACTACCATGACCGTCTTACCCTGACGTTGCAGTAGGTTGATTTCCGGCTCAGCCGGGTTCAGATCCGCCCCCATCTCCCGAAACCAGTTCGGTTTGCCCACAAATACCATTTGCCCGTCAATCGCCGCCTTGACCCCCAGACCGCCGGCGGCCTGAAAATTCATAGGTTCCTCCAGACCCAGCCCTTGCCCCTGGGCTGACTTGACCACGGCCCGGCCGATAGGATGCTCCGAACCCCGCTCGACGGAGGCGGCCAGCCTTAGGACGTCGTTTGCTTCCATAGGCCGATCCGGAGTAGGCAGCGGCAGGACGTCGGTCACTACCGGTTGCCCCACGGTGATAGTCCCTGTCTTATCCAAAACGGCCACGTTGATCTGGGTGGCTCTCTCTAATGACTCACTGCTTTTAAACAAAAGGCCCCGCTCCGCACCTTTCCCGGTTCCGGCCATAATGGCCGTAGGCGTGGCCAGACCCAGGGCACAGGGGCAGGCGATCACCAGCACCGCCACCAGCCGGATCATGGCCGGGACAAACGCTCCACCAACCAGCCACCAGACAATAAAGGTCAAGATGGCCAGGCCGATGACCGTGGGGACAAACACCGCGGCCACCTGGTCGGCCAGGGCCTGGATGGGCGCCTTGCTGCCCTGGGCCTGCTGGACGAGTCTGATAATCTGAGCCAGGGCCGTGTCCTTGCCCACTCGGGTGGCATTGATCTTGAGCAGCCCTTCCGCATTGATGGTGGCTCCGGTCACTGTGTCGCCCGGTCCTTTATCTACCGGCAGAGGCTCACCGGTGAGCATGGATTCATCAACCGCCGAGGTTCCTTCTAAGACCAGTCCGTCAACCGGCACTTTTTCTCCTGGGCGGACCATGACCAGATCGCCGACCTTGACCTGGGCCAGGGGAATCTCCCGTTCAACTCCGTCGATGACAATGGTGGCGGTTTTGGGCCGCAAACCCATGAGGTGGCGAATAGCCTGGCCGGTCCGGCCTTTGGCCCGCGACTCCAGCATCTTACCCAGTTTAATCAAGGTGATGATTACCGCCGAGGTCTCAAAATAGACATGCTGTCCCGGCAGCATCAAGACCAGCACGACTAATGAATAGACATAGGCCACCGACGACCCCATGGCCACCAGGACATCCATGTTGGCCGAACGGTTCCTGAGGCTCTTCCATCCCCCGGTATAATAATCCCAACCGGTATAAAACTGCACCGGAGTAGCCAGGACCAGGAGCAACCAGTTGACCCAGACCTGGTGACTCCAGGCCCCCCATAGGCCCATATCCCGGCCCATGCTCAGGATAAACAGAGGCAGGGTGAAGAAGGCTCCGATAAAGAATTTTCGGGTTTGATCCGTGACTTCGGCCCGCCGGGCGGCCTGCTCGGCATCTTCCCCGGTATCCCCTGGGTCAGGTGGAATCACCCCGTATCCAATCCGGGTGATGGCCCCGATAATGTCATCCTGCGTCGTGATCGTGGGGATGTATTCAACCGTGGCCCGTTCCGTGGCCAGATTAACCGCGGCATCCAATACGCCGGGGACTTTCTTCCGCAAAGTTCTTTCAATAGCGGCAGAGCAATTGGCGCAGGTCATCCCGGTCACGGCCAGCTCGATTTTGGCCGAGGCAACGCCATAACCAATATCTTTAATTTTATCGATAATGGCCTGTTCTTGAACCTGGGCCGGATCGAAGGAAACGGTGACTTGCTCCACCGCGAAATTAACCTCGGCCGTATCTACTCCAGGGAGCTTTCTTAAATTTCTCTCCACACTTAGAGCGCAATTGGCACAGCTCATTCCAGTCAGAGGAAGAGAGATGGTTTTCATGGTCATAGATAAAACTCCAACGGTGGCGGCCCTCAGGAAGTTGTTGTCTTTAAAGAAAAGGATTTGGAGATCTGGCGATGCCGCATTGGCGGTGGCGTTTGGCTGACACCGGGCTAAGTTATGTCATGGCTTCTAAGTAGTAGGAGGCACAAACAGGACTCTGAAACGAACATGCCGATTACGTTAGCATATGTGATCCGGAACGTAAAGTCATCCCTCCCCGTTATCGCCGGTCAAGCGTATCGGCCGGAATGGCATTGGGCACGGCCCGGCTCAGGATGAACCAGAGCTCGTTGTCGCTCGTCGAGTAATACTTGAATAAGGCGTTATGGGACACATTATTATAGACCATGTCCGGGATAGTGAGGACCAGGATGGGACTCAAGGTGGCCGGCGGACATGATCCTAGGGGATTGGGGTTTTCACCGATGTCTATCGTTTTAAGCAGAATTTCTCCCCTGTCCGAGGTATCCAGCGTAAAGCAGCCCCAATAGGTTTGCCCATCAAGAATGATATATGGGACCATTATATCTTGATTGGGGGAGACGGTGACGGTGCATGGGGTTGGGGCTGGAGTAGACCACCGGTTTTGGCTCTCCTGGCCGGCCGGCACCGGACCAGCAGTGACCAGAGACATGACCAGCACTGCGGCCATCATCCCGAGTAATATGGAATTACGGGGCATTTTAGACATACCGACCTCCTAATGAAAGTGAAAAGCGAAGAGTCTCGGCCTTCAGATATCTCACCAGAAACTCTAATTTTACTCCCATCCGGCAGCCGTGTCAATGGTCAAACTTCGGCGGTGTCTTCGTCTTTCTTTTGTTTCTTTTTTTCCTCGTTATTACCGTCCTTCTTTTCTTTGGCCAGATCCGCCAATTGGTCTAACCGGGCGGAGATCCTGGCATTCAATGTATTATTTGGGTGGGTCCCGTCCGGTCTTGGCAGTCCGGCTTTGATTCCGGTCAGGATCTCCAGGGCCTCGTTAATCCCGGCCACCGGATAAACATGAAACAATCCCTGCCGGACGTCTGCAATCAAATCCTTGGGGAGCATCAAATCATTGACATTGGCCTGGGGGATGATGACTCCATGCCGGCCGGTCAGACCTCGGGCCCGGCAAATCTCCCAGAAGCCTTCAATCTTTTTGGTCACCCCGCCAATGGGGAGGATTTCCCCCCGCTGACTGACCGCCCCGGTCATGGCCACGCTCTGGCAAATGGGGGCGTCGGCCAGGCAAGACAGCAGGGCGACCAGTTCGGCCCCGGAGGCGCTGTCGCCGTCAATGGACACATGGCTTTGCTCAAAGGCGAGCGCGGCCGAAAAGCTCAGGGGACGTTTAACGGCGTAGGTCCGTTTAAGATAACTAATCAGAATGAGTACACCCTTGGTGTGGATGTTGCCGGAGAGTTTGGCGTCCCGATCAATCGCGGCCACCCCGTCCTTGCCCACTGAGACGTTGGCCGTGATCCTGGTCGGACGCCCGAAGGAATAATCACCCAGATCGTAGACCACCAGTCCATTGACCTGGCCGATCACTTTTTTTTCGGTGTCGATTAGGATGAAGTCTTCTTGGATTAGTTCTCGGATCCGCTCTTCCAGCAGGTTGGACCGGTAGCGGGTCTCCCGGATAGCCCGGTCCACGTTTTCCGCCCCGATCAACGGCCGGTTATCCAGGCCGGCGTAATAATCGGCCTCTTTCAGAATATTCTGGATATGGGATAACTTTAGAGTCAATTTTTCTCGATGGGTCGTCACCTGGGCGGCATATTCGATGATCTCGGCCACGCCGCTTTTGTCGGCATGACGCAGCCCTTCCCGGCGGCAAGTGTCGGCAATAAAGGAGATATATTTACGGAGATT
Organism: Deltaproteobacteria bacterium; assembly: GCA_015233355.1. Classification (GTDB taxonomy): domain Bacteria; phylum Desulfobacterota; class JADFXK01; order JADFXK01; family JADFXK01; genus JADFXK01. The sequence continues at coordinate 7,408 of JADFXY010000127.1, forward strand.
CCCGCTGTCCCGAGGCAAGCGGTCGTCCAATTGGGCCCGCACCTTAAATAACTTGGAGAACCAGTCGTCATAGTTGTACATGGCATGGTAGAGGTTGGTCGGCCCGATCAGGATAATCTTGATATTTAAAGGAATCGGTTCCGGTTTAATGGCCTTGGTGCTGAACAAACCCAGATATTCGGCCAGATCTTCAATTTTGATCACCCCATCCCGCAAGGCCCGCTTGATCCCTTCCAGAGACTGGTAAACCTTCAGCAGATCCATGAGATGCAGAATCAGGTAACCGCCGTTGGCCCGGTGCAAGGCCCCAGGCCGAATCATGGTAAAGTCGCTGACCAGCGCGCCGTACTGGACGTTACGCTCCACTGTCCCGAACAAATTCTGGTAGGTGGGATGTGTTTCCACCACCACCGGGGCGCCCTTCAATTCCGAATTGTCGATGAACACATTGACCTTATACCGGGTGAAATTAGGTTCCGGGTGAGGCAGCGGAAAAGCATCCTGAGGAGGCGATTTTCTTTGCTTGAAGTCATGAATATTCAATATAATATCTTCTTTGACCAGCTTCAGATATTTGAGCACCGCGGGCTGGTCTTGATTGGCTTCCTGCAAGTCGTCGAGAAGATGCCCCACCCGGTAAAGGGCGACCCGCCGGTCCAGGTCTTGAATCCGTTTTTTCATTTCCTGGTCGAGCTTGTGCATCCGCCGGGCCACGACGTTCATCTCAGACTGCAACGCCTCGCTTTTTAAGCGTAATTCCGTCTTGATCTGATCATCGAACTCACGTAACTCATCCCCGCTGATAGCCCGGCCTTCCCGAGCCGGTTCGATCATCATCCCCACCTGGCTGATATTCAATATAAACCCATCCCGTTTGACCCGGTCCTCAAACGCGCCCATAATTCTTACTTTTTCTTTATTCACCTCCCGGATGATCTCGTCTTTGCGGTTGGCGTAATCTTCGGAAACAAACAAATCGGGGATTTCAGTTTTGAGCACTTCTAAGAGTTCATCGATGCTCTTTTTGAATCCTCGGGCCTTCCCCTTGGGTAGCCGGAGGGCCAGGGGATGCTCAGGATCCTTAAAATTGTATACATAACACCAATCGGGCGGGGCTTTCTTCTTCGCCGCCTCGGCCTCGGCCATGGTTCGGGCAACATAAATCAGGTCGGAGTTGTCCGGCCCGGCAACGTAAATGTTATAAGTCAACCCATTCATCCCAAAGCCGAATTGCAGGGCCCGGACCGCCCGATCCTGACCCAGAATGGGTTCCTTAAGCTCCCCCACTTCACTGGTATCATTAAATTTAAAAGCGCCGGCGGGACAGACGCCGCGCAGATCTTTAACCGGTACCTCCTTAAATTTCTTTTTCATTCGGCCCCCCTCGGGAAATTGTCTCGACACGGAGGTGTGTTGTATCACAGCCGCATAAGCGCTGCAACCTAAAGATTATAGTCGCCCAGGGCAACGCATGAAATATTTTTTGTAGAAGTATTATCTTATGGATGGGGCGGTCAGCGAGGGTGACCCGGCGGGTGATTAAAAGGCTTTTCGGCAGTGAAACAAGACTTGCTGGATGTGGGCAAAGGACTCAGAAACCGCGTTTCTCATCCCAAGGCCAGTTCAATTTGCTCTAAATCTTTGATCCGGTCGCGGAGTTCTGCGGCCCGCTCGAATTCGAGGTTGTCCGCGGCCTCCAGCATTTCTTTGCGCAACTTGGAGATCCGGCCGGGCAAAGCCGATAAATTTTCTATCGCGGGGCGGCCGTCACGCCTATCCCCAACCGGTACGGTGACATAGTCGGACTCGGATAGAGATGATAAGACGTCGTTGATATCCTTCTTGATCGTTTCTGGGGTGATGTTATGTTCCCGGTTATATTCCCCCTGGATTTGCCGGCGGCGGGAGGTTTCTTCCATGGCCAGACGCATGGATTCGGTCTGGACGTTGCCATAGAGAATCACCCGGCCATTAACATTCCGGGCGGCCCGGCCGCAGGTTTGAATCAAAGACCGGGCGGAGCGGAGAAACCCCTCTTTGTCGGCATCTAAAATGGCCACTAATGAAACCTCAGGGATGTCCAGGCCCTCTCGCAATAGATTAATTCCAATCAGAACATCAAACTCGCCCAACCGCAACTCCCGGATAATCTCCATCCGCTCGATGGTCTTGATGTCGGAGTGGAGGTATTTCACCCGGATCCCCAGATCGGAATAATAATCAGTCAAATCCTCGGACATCCGTTTGGTCAAGGTGGTGACCAGAACCCGCTCGTCTTTGGCCACCCGCAGCCGGATTTCTTCCAGAAGGTCATCCACCTGGTTGTCTGCCGGGCGATGGATGATTTCCGGGTCCATCAGGCCGGTTGGCCGGATAACTTGCTCAATAATCATCCCTGGGGATGTATTCAGCTCATAATCGGCCGGCGTGGCCGAGACGTAAACGACCTGGTTCACCCGCTCGGCAAATTCCTCAAAATTCAGCGGCCGGTTATCCAGGGCGGACGGCAACCGGAATCCGAATTCAACCAAAGTGCCTTTCCGCGAGCGGTCGCCCCGGTACATACCCCGGACCTGGGGCACGGTTATATGGCTCTCATCAATGAACAATAAAAAATCCTTAGGAAAATAGTCCAACAGAGTGGGCGGCGGCTGGCCGGGGACCCGGTTGGTGAGGTGGCGTGAATAATTCTCAACCCCGGTACAATAGCCGATCTCCAACATCATCTGCAAATCGTAATTAGTCCGCTCCTCAATCCGTTGCGCTTCTATTAGCTTACCCTCCAGTCTAAAAATTTCGATGCGGTCTTTAAGCTCCTCCTTGATGGCTTTCATAGCCCGAGTCCGGTCTTCCGTAAAGGTGACATAATGGCTCCCAGGATATATGGTCACCCGGTTCAAAGACCGGAGCACCCGTCCCCGCAATGGGTCAATTTCACAAATGTTTTCTACCGTATCTCCGAAGAATTCGATCCGCACCGCCTTTTCCGATTCATAGGCCGGGAAGATATCGACTATGTCACCCCGGACCCGGAAAACACCCCGATGGAAGTCGATATCATTTCGGGTATATTGGATTTCCACTAATTTTCTGATGACCGCTTGGCGCGAGATGGCCATGTCCCGATCCAAAGTCAGCAGAAGCCCGTAATACGCCTCGGGTGAACCAAGGCCATAAATGCAGGATACGCTGGCCACAATCAAGACGTCCTCCCTTTCCAGCAGGGAATAGGTGGCCGCGTGGCGCAACTTGTCAATCTCTTCATTGATGGCGCTGTCTTTGGCGATGTAGGTGTCCGTGGCCGGGAGATAGGCTTCAGGCTGGTAGTAATCGTAATAACTGACAAAGTACTGGATCGCGTTTTCGGGAAACAGGGACCTGAATTCACTGAAAAGCTGGGCCGCCAAGGTCTTGTTGGGAGCAATCACCAGGGTGGGTTTCTGAACTTGAGCCACCACATTGGCCATGGTAAAGGTCTTGCCGGAGCCGGTCACCCCTAGCAACACTTGATGTTTGACCTCTGCGAGAATATTTTCCGAAAGAACCTGGATCGCCTTGGGCTGATCGCCTTGGGGCTTATATTCCGTCGTTAACTTAAATTTCGGCATAGTCCGGTTTCCGGCGGCTTGTTGCGGGTTACGGGTTGCGGGTTGCTCGTTGTTGGTCAATCTCATTGACTTAAGCGTGCGAACAATCGTGCTAACTTTTTTAAAATAGCCCATTCCGAATAAGCCCCAACGGGGCGCTCT
>JADFXY010000128.1:0-11101 GCA_015233355.1 Deltaproteobacteria bacterium
GTGAGAAGATAAAGAAAGATGATCTCCAGCCGGCTGACCTGATTTTCTTCAATATCAACAAAGGGGACTTCTTTTCCTTTTTCCGCAAAGGAAACCTGCATGTGGGACTGTATACGGGAAAAGGCAAATTCATTCATTCCCCCCGGACGGGTGAACATGTCAGGGAAGAATATCTTGAGGAAAAATATTGGGAAAAAAGATACATCGGATCACGAAGAATTCTGAAGTAAAGCCTGGAAGGTAATTAGGCCCGATGCCTGGTCAGTCTTGCCACCATCTGGAGTATATCATTTTCCCGGATCATAATCTGATCTAAAACAGCTTTCCGGGCCAGCGCCTGCGCCAGGTTCTGCTCGGCCAGGGAAGAAAACATGCTCCGATCCCAGAAAAAATATGATTCCTCAAAATAATCAGTCAGGTAACGCAAAATCAGTTCCAGCACAACCCGTTTCAGCCCGGCCACCAAGAATCGGCCGATGGAGTGGGCCAGCTCTGGAACTTCCTTGATGTATCCGGCCAACCCAGCCTCCAGCAAATCTAGGGCCAAAGGCTCTTGACCGGCCTGAGCGGACCAAGATCGCAACCCGTCGGCCACTTCCAACACCGGAAAACCTATATGAATGGTATCCAAATCGACTAAGCACAGGCCCCGGCCAAAGGCATCGAGCAGGATATTCTCCCATTTGGGATCACCGTGCACAACGCCCACCGGACCATAGTTCCGGCCGGGCCAGTCGGCCGGGCGGTCTTGAAGGGCGGCGATAATCTCTTGGACATGCCTATACTTATCAGTATGCAGGTACTTCTTGACAGCCTGCTGAAATTGGACCGCCACCAGCGGATGACCGTGCATATAGGCCGCCGGGAGGACGGAAAGTAACTCGGGTGGGTTGTCACTCATAACCCGGTGCCATTTACCGAGAACCCGGCCGGCTTCGAACACCGTTTTCGGAGTCCTGTCCGGGGCCGGGTTGCCTTGAATGAAGGTCATTACCCGCCACAGTCTGGTCTCCTGATCGGATACGAAGGTCCGCCCGGATCCGGCCGGGACAATTTGAGGGGCCAGGATACCTTTGGCAGCCAGATGATCCGTCACCCGGCGGGCATTCTCAACCACGTGACCATCCCCACCAAAAACGGGGTGCAGCCGCTGCACGACATAGGCCCCCCGGTCCGTATCGACACGCCAGGTCCGGTTGATCCGGCCTCCGGTCAGGGCTTGAGACCTGAGCACCTGCCCCAGGTCGTAATGGGCGGCCAATATTAGGCCGACCTCCCCTATCCGGTCGTCATCTGCGGCGGCCACACGCGGCAATGACAGTTGTCTGGCCATTGATTTGTATGTGTTGAGAGGGACCGGTTTTCTCCCCTTCGGAATAGTTATGCGGGCTTTTTTGACCCCTTGGAGGAGAAACCAGCCATTTTGTTCTTTACCATCTCTAAATGTTATATCTAACTTATTCTTACATACTCTTATAATATCGTGGGTATCAAACTTGGCGCTTTTCATCGGGAGCAATTATCCTTTCTTTAAGGAATTGTTTCACCTGAAGCCATTCCGAAGCAAGATTGTCATCTTCCATTAGATCATGATACAGGGATTCAATATCTCGCTTCAACATTTCTAAAGCATCGATGACGTCATCTCCCGAGCCATACACAGGAAAATCAACAGCATTGGCAATAACACCGTCTCCGTCTGGTTCGACAATTACATCTAAAGGAGTGGTCAAATTCATTGAGACCAAACGTTGGATCTTGACAATACTAAAAGAAGATTTTTGAGGGCATTCGAACGTACTGATCATTTTAGCAAGATCGCCCTTGATGTTGGCAATTCGTTTGTTGATAAAGCTCGTGGAATCGCCGGCAGATATGTCCAACCTACGATAGGGGCTGGTTGGCACTGAATTTTCTCTTAAAGACGCCAAGGGCTTCCTGGTATCGGTGGACTCAATCCTTTTCATTCCCAGGTAATCCATCATCATCCCTCGCCTTCATCAAGAAATCAATCTTCATGGTCAATGCATCCCGAATGCCGATGGCTGTCTGAAGGTTCATAATTAGACTAGTCTGGACATGGCGCTCCATCGTGCAGCTAAATTCATGTTGGGGAGGATCACCAGTTGCATCATAAATAGTTCTCTGGGGAAGCGGGGGTCTTTCGCAATATGGATATATAGTTATCTCGTCACGTCCGGCAACGGCGCTTGCCCAGGCGCCATTTATGTGACAATCTTTGATATCCTCTGAAATGACATAGGTCACTATCGTTTTTTGGGAATCATCGGCATCCACTGTTTTCCCCACCCTTCTTTTAACATCTCAATCGTTTCATACGTCTGATATATATTGCTCGGCGGCATCAGGGGCCTTAAGCGTTCATAAACCATGGTGTGCCAGAGATTATCCGGCCAGGATTAAGTAACATTATACAGGAATCCGTCATAAAAAGCAAGCACAGGCCAGGTGCCCTCGGATAGAGCACTCCCGTTAATCTACAGAATGTATGGAGTGGCGGGGATCATAAGGAGTCCACGAACAAAACACGCAAGAAATGCCCCTGAAGCAGAGGCCTACGCACCAGCCTTAATTCGACCCTCATGAAAACCAAAAACCCTTGCAAGCCTGAGCCTCAAGGGTTAATTGTGTGTCCGCTTTTATGTCCAGAAGGATTCTGGTTGTTTTAAAAACTTATCTTGTTAATTTGTTTGGTTGATTTGGCGTCCCCAACCGGATTTGAACCGGTGTTGCCGACGTGAAAGGCCGGTGTCCTGGACCAGGCTAGACGATGGGGACGTACCTATATAATAACACAGGTTATTGAGATCAACACCTGTTTTCTAATATGGTGGGCCGTACTGGATTCGAACCAGTGACTCTCTGCTTAAAAGGCAGATACTCTACCGACTGAGTTAACGGCCCGAACTGGCAATAACATGATTCGGGCTAGCGACTAAAAACACCATTAACCGTGACCACCAGTTTTAATGGGGCGGTTGGTAGAGGCGAGTAATTATCGCCGGCTGCACCCTGGCGTCAATATTTTTTTGTTTTGCTCCGGATGACGATTGTTTTTATTTTTGTCCTTAATGAGATCGTCGCCGGCTGGGGTCGGCCACGCTGTTACAGTCCCGCCGAACACTTGGATGCTATTACCATCATCTTAATCGGCTGTCAAGAATATTAAGAAAAAACTTGAAAATGATGCTGTTTTCCTGTAAATCTTAAAAACTTAACTCATGGATAGATCATTTGTCTTAACTTCAACCAAAGGAGCCGGCGCTGGAACAGGGCAAACGGTCCAACCTGGTCTGGATTCTTGAGTCATATTTTCTGACCGTATTTATTATCTTTGTCCAACCGTGTTTGGGCCAGGCCACCTCGACGCTGCTGAAAAAAATATCCAAGGAAAATTAATTGTTGACCCACAACGTTACTCCACGGCAAATACACCGGCCGGCAAATCGCTGGATGGGTCGCCATACCGCATCCAGACTAATCGAGCAACTTATGGAGACGGCATGAATCAAGCTGATCACTTTCAAGTAGACCTGTCCAGTCTGACCACCTATCGAGAGTCTTGTTTACGGTTGGCTGCCCGGAAGCTTTCTTCTTTTCTTTCTTTGGAGGAAATTGCGGCAGCCATTGATGACATCAACGTTTACCCTCGACTAGATCAATTATCACCTCCCCAAGGGATGGCCTATCTTGATGCCCGGCATATGAGCAATGAAGACCTTGAACCCGCCAGGCAAGCCATCCTTAACGGCCGAGTCCTTTTCGAACACGCCGCAGCCGGCGAAGCGACCAGACTAAAATTAGGGATAAAATTCTTAATAAATATAGCGGAGTCAATAACTCTTGATAACTTAGCCGAATTTATGGGCGCCACGGTGAAAGAAGTCGAAAAAGATATCAGAATAGCGCCGTCGGAACTGCTCCAACTGTCTCTAGGTGCCAGACATATGCTCCAGATATCCTTTGAGATATCCGAACTAGCCCGGAAAGCCGGCCTAGACCAGGCGGAAGTCCTGGCCAACCAGGTGATGCTCGTCATCGTCAATCAGACATCGGCCGAAAGAATCGTAAATGAATTTGTCGCGGCAGACTTTTTTGGCTTCAGACCACAGAATACTCTCTTTATGATTCAAGAGGCATTTCATGGTGTTACCTATGACGGCCGCCAGTTCTCTTTTTCCCCGGATTCGCCGGCCCTGCTGCATAACCATGGTCAAATGGTCATGCAAGAGACCATCGATGATCAAGTTTTTTACTTAGATCCCCATCAAGACTGGCGGCCGGTTCTACTGAAGGCCGAGCAATTCTTTGATATTCTAGATCGAATGGATGACAAGATTTCTTTTAACATAGAAGACCTGAGTTATTTGACCGGGGCTCTAGACTTGCCCGCCTTGGCCCTGGCCTTGAGGGCGAGAGACGACGGGTACCGAATGGTCATGGAGGTCACGGCCAACAGCCCGGAGAAACCGCAAAAAGGGGGGATGGCGGCATATGATCGAAGCCTCCGGCGGAATGTGATGATTGAGAGTTTCCAGTTAAAGGGTGTGTCTAATTCTGAAATCAAATACTTAAATAGGAATATCAATCACTATCCCAACCCGGGCGAGGTGTTTCGGAAGGTTCGCTCCCAGGGGCTGAATATGCCCTTTGTGGTCAAGCACGGTTTCCTCTATTTTCAACCGGTCCAGGGCGACATTAACTTTTTGGTAAACACCTTGCTGATCACCCGAAAAGAAGTAACCCCCATCTCTGCCTGGAAGACGCCCCAAGACACCGTCAAGGCCATTAATGCCATGTTCACTCAAGACCGTCAAATCGGGTTTCGGGCCTATGCCCGCGCCATCCTTCCCGTTTGGCGAGATTAACTAAAAAACCATTGCGGACTGAAATTGTCTGGGGAAAATGCTCAAATGATGAAATTCATTTTTTGGTATTTGGTTGTCCAGCTCATTTCATGGTTAACCCGACCGTTATCCCGGCATGTATTCGTTAATCTGTCTGACCGCGGTTACGCTTTCAACAAAAGTTTGAGTATCTTGCTGACCGGGTTGATTCTCTGGTTCGGGACCTGTTACGGTCTATTAAAGAATACTGGATGGGGAGCATGGCTGGCCGTGCTGATTTTGGGCGTCATCTGCGTCATGGTCGGGGGACCGGTCTGGCCGTGGGGCATCTTTAAGCGCCGCCCCGGGGATCTGGAGATGAGACCGAGTCCGGCCTTAGTTTTGACCTATGAGGCCGTGTTTTTAGTCGCCTTCGCTCTATGGGCCCTGGTCCGGGCCTACGATCCCGGCGTTGGTCATACTGAACAGCCCATGGATTTAATGTTTATGAACGGGATCTGGAACAGCCCGGATTACCCGCCCCATGATCCCTGGCTTAATGGTTATGCCATCAGTTATTACTACTTAGGATATTGGCTCATAACGACTTTGGGCCGGTTGGCCGGCCTGGTCCCGGAGATGGCTTACAACGTTGGTCAGGCCTGTTGGTTTGGCCTGCTGTGCCTGGGCACGTTCGGGATAGGATATAATCTGATCGCCACGGAAGGGACGGAACGACCCGGTTCACCGAGAAAATTATCATCTGCTCGGGTTATCCCGATCGCCGTCGGGGCCGGCTTGTTAACCACGACTTGTGTGGTTTTGATGGGTAACTTGTCCGGGGTTTGGGATTGGCTGCAACAGAAAAATACAGTGGGTTATTGGTGGTGGCCGAGTAGCCGGGTGATCAGTGATACTGATGCTCTCGGCCGGCATCTGGAAGTCATCGATGAATTCCCTATTTTTAGTTACATCTTGGGCGATACTCACCCCCATCTATTGGCCATGCCCTTTGTGCTGCTGATTACGGCACTCGCATTGAACATTTTCCTCTACACAGGCACCCCGGAAGCAGCGACTTTAACTTCGGCTAATGAGGAAAACCGGATTTGGTCCTACCTGGCCGTGAATTGGCGTCGCCTCAAGTCGGCCATTCCGGCGGACCCGGCCGGTTGGTGGCTGATCGTGATTTGTGTTGGGGCCCTGATCCCTATAAATACATGGGATTTTCCAGCTTATTGGCTTCTCCTGGCCGTGAGTTTCGGCCTGGCCCTAAAGCAGATTCTGCCTTCCGGCCAGGAAAAGACCTGGGGCGGAGTATTAGCCTCCACCGCGTTTTTTGCCGCCCTGGTCATTCTGGTTTCTTTAGTCCTTTACTTGCCTTATCTGATTACTTCCCAGAGTCAGTATCAAGGCCTATTGCCCAACTTGTTTAACCCTACCAGCATCAAACAACTCCTGCTGTATCTGGGGCCGCTCTTTGTGGGACCGGTCGTGTTGATTTGCCGCACCTGGATTGAAGCCAAACCGGCCTGGAAGCGCCTGGGGCTAACCACTCTAGTGATCCTGGGTGTGCCGGCCTTGTTCATTCTCGGCCATGCGGTTTGGTTTCTTAAGACTGCCTCGGGACGGAGCCGGTTGGCGGCCATTTGGCCGGCTCAGGATTTCACCGGGGTGCCGGCCATGATATTCGAGAGGTGGGGGCACCAGCCATATACTTTGCTGGTTACGGGCGTATTGCTGGCTGCGGTGATCACTCTGCTCTGGCCGAAACCGTGGGATGTCGGGGCCCGGTCAGGAGACTCGGAAGGAGAGGTGGACAAAAATTCAAGGACACGCCTGAAGCCGGCCCGGGACTTTGCCTTGATGTTGGCCGGATTGGGTTTCCTGCTGATTTATGTCCCGGAATTTGTGTACATTCATGATCAGTTTTCTAATCGGATGAATACGATTTTCAAATTCTACTATCAAGCCTGGTTGCTTCTGGGAGTAGCCACAGCCTTTGTCATGGTCACGGAGTGGCGCCGCGGTCGGGGGATATTCCTTAATTGGGTCAATTTTGTCCTGATTGGTCTATGTCTGATCTATTCCGTGGCGGCAACTCACAACGTGACGGCCGGATTCTCTTCGCCGGTATTGACTCTCAACGCCATCAAACATCAGGAAAGGTGGAACCCGGATGAAATGGCCGCGGTCAAGTGGGTTTTCCAGAACACCTCACCCCAGGCGGTCATCGCTCAAATGCAGGGGGCCAGTTACACCTTTGATTCCGACCTGATCAGCGTCTACACCGGCCGCCCGACGTTATTGGGATGGGACGGGCACGAGGTCCAATGGCGGGGCAAAGACTACGGTTGGATGGCCGGAGGACGCCCTGAGGCGCTGACCGCCCTTTATAACCCGGCTTCAGTGGCGGCGGGGTCAGGTCAATGGCCTCCCATTTGATATCCCTGATGTACATAGACCGTTCCAACGAGCCAATTTCTTTGGCATCAAAATTTTCTCCTAGGAAATATTTCTTTTCCAACTCGGCTATATCCATCCCTTTGAGAAAACTCATAATACATAGAATATCAAAATCGGCCCGGAACTTTTTGATATTGTAATTCACAGCGGCACAATCTTTTTCTAAATCATGGTACGCGGCGCCGAATTGAGTCCCGGCCAGGCACAGCCATTCATATGATTTAAACAGCAGCTTTTTATACTTACCCCGGGCAGTCAGGCTCCGAACCCGGATTAAACCTATCCGGGGAAAGCCGGGGCATTTGGGACACCGATCATAGAACGGCGGTTCATCTAGTCCTAAAATATTTAGCAAAACATCAAGATATTTTTGTTTCAAAAGAAGGCCATAGATGCGGGCAAATCCATTAATCAGATTTTGCTCCATTTTTTTGATCAACCCGGCCCTTTCATCAATATCCTCTATCTGAGCCAGGGTCAACCGGCGGTTGTACAGGTAGTTCTCGACGACCTCTTCTTTAACCGCCATGGTTAAGGCCGCAATCAGATCATCTTCCGCCATAATCTTACCATCTTATTGAGTTAATCACCCTAGCGGTGATCTTGTCCGGCCCTGGCCGAGCCCACACCGGAGTAACAAAGGATTCAGCCCTGGTTTTATTCGGCTGAGCCCTGCTCTATTTTTTGTTGCCCCCTGGTGCCGCCACCAAGGCCTTGACTTCCCATCGCTCCGTCTTAATGATCACGTCCGTCCCTGGGAGAGCCAGGGCAGGACCGACATAACCCATTCCGACGACCTTGTTTAATCCAGGGATGAAGGCCGCACTGGTCACCACCCCGGCCTCTTTCCGGCTCAAATCCAGGATGGAGTGCCCATGCCTGACGGCCCGGCGACCATCAGTAACAAAAAAAATAAGTAATTGGGCCGGCCCGGCGGCCAGCCGCGACAACACGGCCTCTTTTCCCACGAAGTCTTTGTGCAGTTCCACAAATTTCATCCTGGCCGCTTCTACAGGAGTCTTTGATTTGTCAATATCCATTCCATAAAGGGGCAACCCCGCCTCCAACCGCAAGGTGTCGCGGGCGCCTAAGCCGGCCGGAGAAACTAAAGGATGGGCCAGTAGTTGCCGCCAAAAGCTCGTCGCCTCTTCCTGAGGGAAAATCAGCTCGAAACCCGGCCCACCGGTGTATCCCGTGGCGCTGAGCATGACCGCTACGTTTTTCACCGAAGTCTCTACAAACGTAAAATATTTCAATGTAGAAACATCCAGGCCAAAGATTTCTCTCAGCACCGGGCCGGCCGCCGGACCCTGCACATCCAACTTAGTCAATAACCCGGCCTGACTGTTCACCTGGACTTCAACCGGGAGTTTTGACCGAAGCCGGTTAAGATCATCTTCCGCTGTGCCGGCGTTGGTTACCACCAGCAGATCATCTTCACCCCGTTTGAACCAGATCAAATCATCCAGGATGCCTCCGGCCTGGTCAAGTAGAAAACCATACTTGGCCCGTCCCACCGGCAAGGCCGCGACTTTAGCCGTTACCAACCGGTCTAAGGCCGCAGCGGCACCCCGGCCCGACACGGTTATGATCCCCATATGCCCGGTATCAAAAACCACGGCCTTGGTCCGGCAAGCTTCGTGTTCGGAGATAATACCCGCATACCAGATGGGCATGTCCCACCCTGAAAAAGGCCCCATCTTGGCCTTTAGGGCCAGGTGCTCCTGATACAGCGGAGTTGATCTATTGGACTCAGGGAGATTCATCGTGACGTCCCTCCGGTGCAACGGTATGGATGGAGTTTAGAAAATTAATTCTTATGTTCCCCGTTCGACCCGTTCGATCAGTCTATAAGGTCCGGCGGTTTAAGATTCTCCGGATTGAGGCACTTTAGAAAAATATAGCACTGATCCGGCCTGTCTGCAAGAACTAATGCCGGCCAGATAGGAAGCGCCTGATGATAAAGAAAACGGGGTTCGCCCTAAATCCGGAAATGACTCGCCGAGTGGCAGGGTGGGTTAAATTGGTTCAAATCGAGCAATGGTCTCCACGTGATGAGTCTGGGGGAACATGTCCAATACTTCTAGACGTGACAGCCTGTAGCCAGCCTTGTAGAGATGAGCGGCATCCCTGGCCAGAGTAGCCGGATTACAAGAGACATAGATGATCCGGTCGGGCCTGATCTTGTCCATCTGGCGGCCCAGTCCGCTCGCTCCTTCCCGGGGCGGATCCAAGACGACAATAGCCGGCCGGCCTGTCCTCTGCCTTGATCCGGCCAGGAATTTATCTACCCGGCCGACCAGAAACCGGCAGTTGCCTAATCCGTTGGTCCCGGCGTTGTAGTCGGCATTTTGGATGGCCGCCGGGGAGAATTCGACTCCGGTCAATTGACCGGCCGTCAAGGCCAGTGGTAAGGAAAGATTCCCGGCCCCGCAAAAAAGATCCCAGACGGTATCACCCGGCCGCACCTGGGCCAGCGTAACCACCAGGTTGATCAACTCCTGATTCATCCCCAGGTTGGACTGGGTAAAGACCCCGGGCTGCAACCGGTAAGTCAGATCATTTTTTGTCTGATCGTTTTCTACTGTGAACGTGTACCGTAATCCGGCCTCCAGACCCGGCACGATCATGATCCGGTCACCCGTGGCCACGACTACCGCCTTGACACTGGGACAGGCATCGGCAATTCTTGCCCAGGCCGTTTTATGTCCGGGCCTTGCGCCGGGGGTGAACCGGCAAAGGACGACGCCCTGGCCCTCTTCAGGTGAGGATACGATTTCAATCTCTTTAAGGCTGTCGTCACCGGGTAGATCAGGGAGGTATTGACTGACTTCTTGGATAATCTGATTGACCAGAGAATTGGCCAGCAGGCAGTCGGTGATGGGAATGAGGACATGAGACCGGGGGACGAAGAACCCCCACCGGCGTTGCCCTCCCTGCCCGCGGACCTGGAGCCGTAACCGATGTCGATAATGCCTGGGGGAGGCGGCCGGCGTCAGATTAATCTCTTCCGGTAGGTTCAGCTTTCCGATTCTGGTCAAGGCGTCGATGACCAGGTCTTTTTTGATCAAGTGCTGGAAGGCGGAATCAATGTGTTGCCACTGACACCCGCCACACTGGCCGAACACAGGGCAACCGGGGATGACCCGTTGAGGAGAAGGTTCGATGACCTTAATCAGTTGGGCCAGACTATGGTGCGGCTTCGACTCGATCACTTCTATCTCGACGACCTCGTCCCTTAATGTGCCGGGAACGAAGATGACCTTTCCTTCCAACCGGCCCAAACCATAGCCACCGGCGACTAGAGCTGAAATTTTAATTACGTTACTCGACATATTATTTTACCTTAAAATTAGTAATGAGTATGCTCAAGATCCAAGCATATCAGATTAGATTGCTCTTGAGATAGTTTTTTTTGACATGTGTCTTTGACCACGGGGTACTGATCCATCCCAAGTGACCGGGTGAAGACGAGGAAAAGAACTGTGTCAAATTTGCCTCGATTTGGGTTTGTCCGGACTGGTTGTATAAGACGGATAACAAGCTGAATATTTTAGACTTTTTTTAATATTCAATAGATTAAAAAATAGTATAATAAAGTATCAATAATATTAAATATTATTAATTCATTGTTTAATTATTCTATCAAAAAAAGTCGGGTGAGCGATAATTTTCTTTCCAGTTTGCGTCTTGTTATTTTATGTAACTGAAATAATATACTTATTATTACAAGATCTATAATTTTAGAACACCCTGGTGATTTCTCATTGACTATTATGAGAAACTTG
>JADFXY010000129.1:0-10997 GCA_015233355.1 Deltaproteobacteria bacterium
CGGCACCCGCAACACCACGACATCGGGCCCAAGTAATTCGCTAACATAAAAAGCCGCCACGACAATTGTGTTTTTTGTTGCCTTTAGCCGCATAGTAGAATAGATTAGCCTGATAATCAAGTCGAAATGACGCGGCAACCATCCCTCAACCGTTTTATGCTGCCGGTTATCAACGCAACATATGGATATCAGATGGAGTCATTCTCGTCCTGAGTCCGCATTCTATGACCACCACCAAACCAGAAAAAAAGGAGAAAAAGATGGATGAAAAAATCGAAGTTATTGAAGGTGCTGAATTAACACGAAAAAAAATTGCCTTCCGGCTACTGTACACCTTTCTGTTCGTTATTATTTTAGAAATCCTTAAGTATATCGTTCAAGTGATCGCTCTGTTTCAGTATGTCATCCTGTTCATCACCAAAAGTTACAGCCCGCCCTTAAGGAACTTCTCAAATAAGATATGTAACTACAGTTACCGCGTCATGCGCTATGTCACCTTAAACGAAAACGCCCGGCCATTTCCATTTGCCGAGTTCCCCATGGAAGCTGATCCGAGTGAACCTGAAGTTCGCTTCGACTAGTCACCGGATTTTTACACTTTTATTGATGCACCGCAAGAACGCAAGGGGTGATTAACTCGTCCTTTGCGTTCGTTTCGTCTTGGGGTCCCACCTGGGCTTAATCTTTTCAAAAAACCGCCGGAGAGAGATTATGAAAAACTTCAGAATATTTCTGTGGATTTGGATTGTTGCCTGGCTATCCTTCTGGAACACTGGATTCGCGGCCGCCCAAACCCAGCCGACCAACCGGACAGGGGAGCTTATCCCCAGAGAAATCATTCTAGGGAATCCGGAGCGCATTTCCGTCCGAATTTCTCCCGACGGCACCAAGCTTTGCTATGTGGCCCCATCAGCCCGGGGCGTACTCAATGCCTGGGTCAAAACTATTGGCCGGAACGATGACTCGATGATCACCAACGATACTCACCGGGGTATCACTCACTGCGGGTGGGCCTTCAACGGCCGCCAGATTCTCTACATCCAAGACAAAGATGGAGACGAAAACTGGCATCTTTACGCCGTTAGCCCAGCCGGCAAAAAAACCCGAGACCTGACGCCTTTTCCAGGAGTCCGGGCCGAAGAGTTCATGACCGACAAAAGGCACCCTGATCAACTTTACATCGGTCTGAACAAACGCGACCCAAAAGTTTTTGATATGTATCGCCTGGATCTCAAATCCGGGGATCTGACCCTGGCCGCCGTGAATCCCGGAGATGTCCAAGGCTGGGTCGCCGATCATAACTTCATTATTCGCGGAGCCGTGGCCTCAAATCCCAAGGATGGGAGCACCGTCATTCGGGTCCGGGCCTCCGCAGATGGTCCCTGGACAGACGTTATCACCGCCCCGTTCGGTGAACAATTGAATTTGATTGGTTTCACCGCTGACAATCAGAATCTCCGGGTGTCCACTTCTGTGGGGTCGGACACCTCCCGTCTGGTTGAGCTTGACGGCCGGACCGGTAAACTGCTACGGACGATTATGGCCGATGACCAGGCCGATTTGGGTCAGGTAATGATCAACGACGACACCCATGAGATTGAAGCCGTATCCTTCATTTATCTGAAGCGTAAATGGACCGTCTTGGACCAGGGTCTGAAGGCGGACTTCGAGACGCTGGCCAAAATCAAAGACGGAGAAATGAGCATCGCCGGCCGGGACCTGGCCAGGCGAAAATGGATTGTCACCTACAACCTGGATAATGCCCCTTACAGTTATTATCTCTATGACAGCAAAACCAAAAAGGCCGAGTTCCTGTTTACCCACAAGCCCGCCTTGGAAAAGTACACTTTGACCAAGATGAACCCGGTGGTCATCAAATCCCGGGACGGATTGAACCTGGTTAGTTACCTGACCCTGCCGCCCGGAGGAGAAACGAAGCCGGGGCCGATGGTCTTGCTCATTCACGGCGGGCCCTGGGCTCGCGACTACTGGGGCTATGACGGCCAGGCCCAATGGCTGGCCAATCGGGGATACGCCGTGCTTCAGGTAAACTTTCGAGGATCCGATGGGTTCGGCAAAAAATTCCTTAATGCCGGGAACGGACAATGGGGCACCGGGGCCATGCAGCACGATTTGACCTACGCCGTGGATTGGGCCGTCAAATCAGGAGTGGCCGATCCAAAACAGATCGCCATCATGGGCGGTAGTTACGGGGGCTATGCCGTTTTGGCCGGTTTGACCTTTACGCCCCAACTGTATGCCTGCGGCGTTGATATGGTCGGGCCATCCAATGTCAAAACTCTGATGGAGAGTATTCCACCCTATTGGATACCGATGAAGAAGCAGATGTTGTTAAGGATAGGGGATGTGGAAAAGGACGCGGCGCTGAACCAAAGGATCTCCCCTCTTTTCCATGTGGATGAAATCAAAGCTCCCCTGTTGGTGGGCCAGGGGGCTAATGATCCCAGGGTAAAAGTGGCTGAGTCCGATCAAATAGTGGCAGCTATGCGGCAGAAAAAGCTGCCGGTGTCGTATGTCGTTTACGCTGACGAAGGGCACGGCTTCGTGCGTCCTGAAAACAGGCTCGACTTTTTCGGCCGGGCCGAGGTGTTCCTGTCCAAATATCTGGGCGGCCGGGCGGAACCATGGAAAAAGTATGCCGGGTCCAGCGTTCAGGAAAGGTAGTCGGCCACAACCATGTCCCCAAGATATTGTTGATATTAAAATAGACCGGGCCGCCTCATGGGACGACCCGGTCTATTGTGTTTGTTGACGTCATACCAACTAATGGATATCCGGGCTCGACTACGGGATAACCGTAATAGTGCAAGTAAAGCCGGCCGTATTGC
The DNA here is from genome assembly GCA_015233355.1 of Deltaproteobacteria bacterium. Classification (GTDB taxonomy): domain Bacteria; phylum Desulfobacterota; class JADFXK01; order JADFXK01; family JADFXK01; genus JADFXK01. The sequence continues at coordinate 2,850 of JADFXY010000129.1, forward strand.
GGGCGTCGAACACCCGGATAATGACCACACCTGCAGCCACGGCCGTAAAGGTGGCTCGGGACGTGTCCGTGGCACTTGTAATCGCCACCGTACCGATGGTGACGTTGTTAGCCGACCAGACATATGGAGGGAAGCCGCCGTAAGCGAACAAGCCATATGTGGCGCCCACTTTGATCACTAAAGAGGCCGGGTAAATTTGCGGCACGCTTCCGGCTGGATTCGTCACCGTAATACTGGCCACCGCCGAGCCTTTGATCTTATCCACACAAGTCAGGATAACCGAGCCAGGGTTAAATGCGTTGAAGGTGGCTTGGGAAGTATCCGAGCCTGTGGTAACCGAACCCAGGTGAGTGTCGTTTACGGTCCAGGAATAAGGAGGCGTTCCACCGACGGCATTGAAGAGATACGTTTCCGTGGGGGCTATGGTCAGAGTTGACGGAGAGACCGTCAAAGGATTGGCCACCAAGGTCACTGTGACCGTACCGGTGGACTGATTATTATTGGCGTCCTTGACCGTGATGTTGCCCGTGCCAGGACTGCGCGGGGTGAAAATACCCAGGCTGCTGTCATTAGGATCAGCCTCAATGGACCCGACGGACAGGTTGTCGATGGTCCAGGTATATGGTTTCACGCCGCCGTAGGCAAAAAAGGTGTAAGGTGCCGCATTTTGGGTCAAACTGATGCTTGTGGGATAGATTTGGATGAATGGCTGGGTCAAGGTAATCTTGGATGTCGTCTGATTGTTGTTGACATCCACGACCGTGAGAGTTACCGAATCAGTCGCCGAGGTGCTCTGATGCTGAGCTGGCGGGGTATACTTAATCTGGGACGTATCTGAACCCACCGCGCTCAGCGTACCCAGCGTATTAACGCTTAATACCCAGGTGTACGGGGCAGTGCCGCCGCTAACCTGAAACGTCACAGCGGCGCTGCCATAGGCGATGGATGGATCTTTAGGGTAAACCTGCAGCACGGCATCTTTGACCGTGATCGCGGCTGTGGCGCTGGCCGTATACACGTCGCGAACGGTGATGGTCGTCGTAACCGTAGTTGACGCCGTGATCGCGGCCGACGCTTGCAAGGTGGCGTGCGTCGTATCATTGGGGAAAGGCGTAATGGTGGCCACACTGGTATCGGCACTCTCCCAAGTATAGGGCGGCGTACCTCCGGAGACATAGAAATTGTTATAAACAGCGCCTTTAGTCACCGTCAGACTGGATGGTGAAACGACCATGCCGGAGGTAACCGTCACTGTACAAAGTGCGGACAGGCTCCCGGTATACAGGTCCTTAACCTGAACAGTACAGGTGCCGGGCTTGAATGCCTGAAAAGTTCCTGATCTGGGATCGACAAATTGGCCGACGGTCCCATCGCTGGAAGACCACAGATAGGGCCCTTTCCCGCCGCGGGCGCTAAAAGTATGGGTTGTCCCGCTGGACATGGAGAAGGTAGCGCCTTCCAAGATGTAAACCCCGGTCACGGTAATTACTGCGAACCCGGCCGCGCCGTTGGTCTCTGCCGGGGTACAGGTCAACATCACCGTCCCGATTTTGGAGGTGGGTGCGGTGTAGACGCAGGATCGAGCCGTAGCCGTAATGGTGCCCATGGTCGTGTCGCTTAAGGACCAGGTGACCGTCGTCTTCCCGCCGCTGGCGTTAAACGTGTATGATTCACCGGTGCCCAAAGTAACGGCGCTGGGATTGACCACCACGTTGGGGACTATCACCGGCGGATTCACACCGGAACTCCCGGAACCGCCGGCGCCGCACCCGGCCAGAAAAAAAATGACGGCAGTGATAATAGTCGCCAATACCGCCACACTGGTCATGACCGTTTCAAAGTTATTGGGGGTGACCTCTTCCAACGGATGACGTCTGATTGCGTTCATGGTCTTCCTCCATGTCCCTATAATGTTTTATAAAATTCTACGTTGACATAGACATATGATCCACCCACGGACGCCGTTACCCTGCCGTTACCGATGGTCTTAGTGTCTTTGGGAGTCAGAGTAGTGCTGGCCGCACCATTGCTACCCGTGGTCACGGACGCCGCGCCCAAAGTCCCCATGGATGCGGTTAAATTCACCACCACGCCGCTCTTGTAAATCTTGGTGGGGTCGGTTTCAGTGGGGTCCCAGACCAATACCTGGATCAAAGCCGACCCTCCGGTGACCACATTGATCTGATCTGGAATGACGGTTAATTGGATTGTGTTTCCGGTAGTCGGCTCCGTACCGGCTCCGCTAGAGGCGCCTCCGGCGCCGCAGCCGACCATTCCCAGGATGGTGGCGCAGACGGCCGAAATCATCAAGACCAAGATCAGGGCCCGAGGGATAAAATGACTTTTCATATCGACACTCCTTTGACGCTATGGTTATGATTAACGTTGTCCCTTTGTTAGCCGGATTTCATGCCGATTCGCCGGCCTGCCCGGACCGGACACCCTGGCCGTCGGCGGTAAATAAATACTCTTGTTTGCTTACAAGCAATTGATGTGCCATCCCGGCATTCGGCTTGATTAAATAAGCTTCGCTGCTCCATCTTACTGTTTCGAGCCAAGCCGAACATCTTAAGATTTATTACATTCGGGGGAATGACAGAGAGATAATCGTTGGCTTTGGGGTCGCGCCGGAAGGCTGCCCGGTGTTGTTCTTTTTCATTCAACCCGGACTTCACGAGATTGGAATTGCGTCGGACCTGACCACCGTCAAAAAATCGTCGGGGGCCGAATTCGGACCAGGTCATCACTGGTTATCCCACGGCATCCGACCCGGCTGAGCGCCCGGTGATATCTGAGTTCGACGAGTATGCTAAGCGATTATCATCAAGGCCATGATTCAATCCGCAGATTGCACCGATTTGCGCAGATTAGGGCCAAAATAGATCTGTGACTCTTTTCCATCTGCGTTAATCTGCGAAATCTGTGGATATATTTCTTGTACTTAATTTAAAAAACTCGCCGAACTCAAGTCTTAATAGGACCGGAGCCGCAGGTCGCGCCGGAGCGAATAACAACCATAAGGAGATGAGCATGATTGTCAGAAACGTCAATAGTGAAGAAGTATTAGCTACAACCTACCTGGCCCATCGCGGCGCCGTCGCCAGGATGATCTTAGACAGGAGGACGCTTAAAGATATCGGATTCCTGGCCCTGGCCATCTTGGAGCCGGAGCAATTGATAGAAGGGCATGTAGACCCTATGGAAGAGATCTACATGATCATGGAGGGGACTGGAGAAATGACTGTAGATGATGAAACCAGACAGGTCGGCCCACTCGATGCCGTTTGGATCCCGACCGGCTCGCTACACGCCTTAAAAAACATCGGCAACTCCGACCTGGTTATTCTGGTCGTAGCCGGCCCGGTGGATTAGTTCAGGATCTTTACCCAATGCTGTTAAATTAATAGCTCGACGTCAAGATTTCTCGCTTCGCATCGAAATGACAGGGAAGCTTCGCTCTAAATGACAGAGACGTAGACCTTCTGGAATAACGATGTAAATTTGTCATTCCGAACGAATGTGAGGAATCTTATCACATCCGAAGATGGTCAGGCCGTGCTTTAATTCAACAGGATTGGGATCTTTCCCGGGTCCGGTCTGACCGAACTGCCGGATCAGGCTGTGTCATCGAATATTCTGAAATCATGTGACAGCAACATCTTCCCATAAGTCCTTGCCGTCTTTCGTTTATCGCGGACATTTTTTATGGCCGTCTTGAACTCATGGCGTTTTTTTTGGGCCAAGGCCAGGTTGGCGCTGTCATGCTCATTGATTTTCTTGATTAACTCACGGCAGTCACCGATCTTTCGGATAATCTCTTTAGATAGATCATCCGTCAACCGCTCAGGGTACCCGGGCAGAGCCTCAAATACATGAATCTGCCTGGACACCTCTTGCTGATAGATAGAATTCATCAAATCAAACTTGTCTTGCCGCCGATCGATCAGATTTCCCAGGTTTGAAAGATTTTCATCTTCCATCGCCCGGCCGATTTCCAGCGTGAGGGACAACACCTTCTCCACCTCGCTGGTCATCCGGCTGAGCAAATTATAGAATTCCTTCTTTTGATCGATATCCATATCCACGGTCCGTCCAGACCCAAACGTTCGAAAGGATCTATCTACCCCTTTTCCGAGGCGCTGCGCCGGCTTGGGGAGGCAAGTAAATGGAGGCACAGTTCTCTGAAACTGTCGTCGATTTCTGCCGCCCGGACAACCAATGGCTCACAGATATCGTCACCCTCCAACCGGTGATAAACACTTTCAGCATCGTCATAAAATTCGGCCCAACTGTATTCCGGCATGTCCGGGACGCCAATCACAAAACTCCGGATATTTAGGGCATACCGGTGATCTGTAGTCCGAAAAAGGGTGGTCGTCCTAACCGGAGTCCCGGGACGGATCTTTTCCAGATCTTCAAGAGTGCGAAATGAAGAGCTGTGAAGCGCAATCAGGTCCCCGGAAAATTGGAGGTCATCCATGCCGGTCCGCTCGATGACATGTTGTGGGGCAGACTCCGTTTCAATCTTTCGCTTGCGATATTCGTCTAGGTTGATAACCATGGACATCCCTTTCTTAGAAGAAGCTGGTGGAGGAAGACCGGCTGGAACAGCGCCCTCCTTGGTGCTGACCTGGATGGCCGGGCCATTGGCTGGCACTAATATTCGTATAACATCCCGGACTGTTGCCGGCAACTCAGAGCTATTATCTTTTCTTGACCTCAGGGCAGGCAGTTAGTGCCTATCTTACTGGTGGCGATGATCGCGCTTCCGGGTCGGCCAGGAAATTTTTGCCCCTACCAGAATGATGGGAATCTTCATTGAATCCAAGGACCAGCGGTGTTGCATCGAGAAAAACCTGCCCTTGAACCATCCCTGATACCACTGTCGAGCTGCCTTCACTTGTACTGGATACAATATACGTGCCAAGATGTTTCCTCACTGGACCTTTGCCCAAAAAGGATGGATGAACATCGATGAAACGGACAGACAGTTGACGATCTCCCACAAAACAAAAGACGCAAGAACAGTATCCACCGCGTCCTTGCGTCTTCTTGATATAATGATATAATATTCGGTCAGACCCGCCTCGGGCTATTTCTTTTTTAAAACCTCCACCCTGACCTTACCTTTTAATGCCTCAGCGAAAGCTTTGGCGTCCGATTCACTACCAACGATGGCCCCGTAGTGCATGGGGATGGCCACCTTGGGGTTAATGGCCAGGGCCGCCGTGATCCCTTCCGGCGCGTCCATGACATAAGTGCCCGATACCGGGATAAAGGCGATGTCGACCTTAATATCTTTCATTTCCGGGATGAAATCCGTATCACCGGCATGGTAAAGACGAACCCCGTCTACGGTCACAATAAACCCCAGCCAGTTATTTGACTTGGGATGAAAATTCTTGTCGGTGTTATACGCCGGCACCACCTCCACCATCACGTCGTCAATGGTGATCTTATCACCGGGCGTCAAGATCTTGATGTTCCCCGTGAGCTTCTTGGCCGAATCTTTTTCCGTCACGATAATCGTCTGGGGACCTTGAATCTTCTGCACATCTTCCGGCGAACAGTGATCAAAATGCTCATGGGAGATGAAAATAATGTCGGCCGTGGGACCAGAGGTGATCTGGTATGGATCAAAGTAGATATTCTTTTTGCCGGTGATCAAAAAACAATCATGTCCCAACCAGGAAATGTTCTTCAAGACTTCTTCCAGCATAGCGCCCTCCTTTGTCATTGGCACAGTTGGTTTCTCTGCAGAGGCCATGAGGACCGGCCCCGTCTGATGTTGATTATCACTTCGCCACACCTCCCCCGTGACTAGCCCGCCGGCAGGTTCCAGGGCCTTCTCGGCTGTCCGGTCTGCTACCGCTGGAGACGGCGTGATTACAAGTTATAACGCTGCGATAGAAAACAAAACAGCGGGTAACATCCGCATAATCATTCTCCTTCCCGCCGGCCGGAGATTATCTTTAGCCCGGTTTCTGACTATCCGTAATCAGCCTTTTGAGGGCCCTGGGATCACTGGCCCAGTTCTTGGCCACTTTAACGTGCAGGCCCAGATAGACCCGGCTGCCTAACAAGGTTTCGATGCCCTTTCTGGCGGCCTGACCGATAGTCTTTAGCTTTTGGCCTTGTTTGCCGATAACGATGCCCTTTTGGGATTCCCGTTCCACCTGGATTACGGCTTCGATGAAAATCATGCCTTTTTGTTCATCTTCTCGAAAGGACTCGATCACCACCGCTGCGGAATAGGGAATTTCATCAAAAGTTTTGAGAAAGACCTGTTCCCGGATTAGTTCCGAGACGATAAATCGCTCCGTCTGGTCCGTGTCCATGTCTTCCGGATAATACTGGGGGCCTTCCGGCAGTAACCCGGCCACCTCTTGGAGCAAGTCATCCACCTGAAGACCGGTCAAGGCGGAAATGGGCACCACTGCCTCCCAGGGACGCCGGGTGGCCAGGTCTTCGAGCATGGGCAGGAGTTCTTGTTTTTTGACCAGGTCGACCTTATTGAGGGCCAGGATGACCGGCGTATTGACCTTCTGCAGGTTGGTGATGACTGCTTCTAAGGCATCACCCCGGCGATAAAACACATCCATGACGACTACGGCCAGGTCCACCTCGGCCAAGGCTTCCACCGCCACAGTCACCAGGGCCTGGTTCAAGGGATTATTGGACCGGTGCATACCAGGAGTATCCAGGAAAATAGCCTGGTATTCAGGTGTCGTCTTCACCCCTAAAATACGATTCCGGGTGGTCTGCGGCTTGGGCGAGGTGATGGCCAGTTTCCAGCCCAAGATGTTATTCAGGAGTGTCGATTTGCCTGAATTGGGCGGGCCGATAAGGGCTACGAACCCTGACTTAAATGACATGAGGATACCCCACGGGAACTTCTTCGGTCGGCTTCAGCGTCACCTTGCCGGCGTTCAGGGCAAGTTGCACCCGGCCCAATCCTCGCCGCTGATGACCGGTCAACAATGACAAGTCACGCGGATGGGCCATGACGGATACTTCTCCGGCCCGATCAACCCGGCCGGCTGCGTCGGCGATGATCCGGTCGGTTAGCAATTGCGATTTGACCAGATCACCGAAGGCCGGGTGCCAGGGTCCGGCCAGGATTGCGCCCGAACTCATCATGTCTTCGGTGATCATCAATCCCACCCGGGCCACGGCAATACCGGCGGATTCAAACGCGGCCACCATCTCCGCAGCCTGGTCAACGGCCTCGTCCAGCGACTGGGGCTGATATCGACCCTGGTTATAGAGGCGGGCCAGAGGCGTGTCTTTGATGACCAGGGTGGGATAGATGCGGACCAAATCCGGCCCGAGCGAGATAACCACAGCCGTAGTCCGCCGGACACTGTCCCGATCCTGCCCTGGTAAACCCGTCATTAACTGAATGCCCAGATTGAATCCGAAATGTTTGATCAATTTCGCCGCTTCAACTGCGGTGGCCGCCGGGTGCCCCCGGCCGGATAAGCCCAGCACCTGGTCGTCGAGCGACTGCACGCCCAATTCAATCGTCTTGACTCCCCGTTCCTTTAAAAAAGCCAATCGGGGCGAGTCGATGGCGTCGGGTCGCGTGGATATGCGGATGTAATCCACCAGCCCGTTCTGCCGGAAAGGTTGGACCTCCCGCAACAGTTGTTCTTGCCGGTCCAGTGTCAGCCCGGAAAAATTGCCTCCGTAGAAGGCCACAACCACCTCTAATCCAGGTTTTATCCGGTTGGAGGCTAGGCCCCGCTCGATGGTGTCTCGAATCCAGCCCGTGTCCCGTGGTTCTTCTTTCTGTCCGGTGATTCTTGACTGATCGCAAAAAATGCACTGGTGAGGACATCCGGATTGGGGGATAAAGATGGGTATAATAAATAACTTCAAACTATTATACCCAAACCCTGGAGTGCTTCTTGGGCCGCGGCTTGTTCGGCCGTTTTCTTAGACCGTCCCTGGCCCCGAGCCAATATTTTTCCTTGGACGCTCAAAGTGACAAAAAAAGTCTTGTTGTGATCCGGCCCGATCTCTTTTTCCACGTTGTAATCAGGAGTTTCCTTGTACACCTCTTGACAGTGTTCCTGCAACATCGTTTTAAAATCTTTAACCAATTCCTGCGGGCGAGCCCGGTCCAACAACGGGGTAAAAAAATTC
>JADFXY010000012.1:0-455 GCA_015233355.1 Deltaproteobacteria bacterium
ACTCTCCATAATGTTATCTGCAACTTAAATTATAAGAATATCGCCAAGATGTTGGATTTTGGATTTGAGGTGGGGGCGAACGAAATAAGATTCACGCCGATAGACATAGTCCCTGGGCAGACTGACTGTCTGTTGCTTTCTTCCTCTCAACAGGAAGAATTAATAACTATACTTAAGGAAAATAAGATAGGTGATGGCTCTTCAAATACTATTTGGAGGGGCAACCGGAAGCTCCACATATCAGGTGCCGATATTTTTGTCGGAAGAATTAAATCAAGGAAGGGAATTAGCGTTGATCACGAGAATATCAAGGCGATCCCATGCACTATCGGCTGGTCTTTCATGATCATCCACCCCAATGGTGAGGTGATACCATGTTGTAAGGGTGGTCATCATCCATTAGGGAATGTTTTGCGCCATTCTATCAAAGACATTTGGCAATCATGTCATTATGT
>JADFXY010000012.1:539-25745 GCA_015233355.1 Deltaproteobacteria bacterium
TTGACTTGCTGGCGTTCAATACTCCAACAATGAAAATGTTTTTGGGCTGGTTTCAAGCCGCGTCACATAACCCTGTGGTTCGATTCATCGTAGAAACCGTAGACCGGATCTTAAAATTAAAAGCACTTCCCCTGAAGAGCTTGACGGACTATTCAGCGCTTCCTTTGACTTTCAACTCCCTGGAGGAACGTGAAGCCATCTGGCCTCTGGCTGAATTGCAGTCCTGTGGCTCATTTCGGGATACTTCCGGACAGAGACGGGCGAAAGAGTCCCATGACAAGTTTGAACGCCGATGAAAAAAACCTTGACCTTTTCAACAGATGGTATCAGCGACGGCGCAAGTCTAAAGCTCATTATCCCGATCTAAATTTCAAGTCCGGTTTAGAGGAGATTCTGATTCAAATTAATGAAAATCTGGCACTAAGAATCGGCGTTAAAGGGGTTGACTGAATGGATATTCTAGCCTGTGGAACCGGGATCGATACTCTTAGTCTTGAAGAAATTTGCATGGAGCGCGGGGTGAATATTGTGGCCTTAATCGAGCCGGATAAGGCCGAGCATGCGAGCCCCTCTCACCCGGGCATGCTGGACCGGATGGTTAACTTCTTCCTCCCATATTTGATTGACTTACCCTCCGGCATTAAGGATATCTGCTTTACCGCGGCCAAGGCTATAGGGTTAACTAATCTGTTGGCCTCAGAGATTCCGGCTGTTTATATCTTCCCTGAGCGGGTGGAAGGAAAGAAGGTCATATCGATCTCCGATGTCGGAAAATATAAGTTTGATTATGTGGTCATTGCCCATCCCGGTTATGAGCGATTCCGGTCGAAACTGGTCAGCCTGGGCGTCAGCCGCCGCAAAATATTATCGCTGGTCAGGAATAAAAAGAGATGTTTGGCTAAGCTCGGTCCGGTAATTTATTTTTTATCCCGGAAAAAAATAACCGCCCAAGGACAACCTAAGCGGAAATACGAGCTGCTGAAACTACAGGGAAAGGCTAGTCAAGACATTCTCTCTCCCGTTCCATTGCCTGATCAATACCCGTTGGTGGGGCAACTGGTTAAGTCGTGCCGGCCGGCCCTGGCCGCGATCCGTGATGTGCCCCCGGTTTATCAACATGGGTTTAACTGGTTAGCCTATCTTAAAGCGACCCGCGGCAATTTGTGGGAGTTAATCGACGAACAGCGGGTGGAAGAGTTGACGGCCTTGTTAAACCATTGTCTTAGAAATTCTTTGACGGAAAGCATTTTTGGGGGTAAGGCCGCATTTACCGGCTTCAGTCTGACGTCGTATCAGGCCAAGCTGGATGAGCTTAAGGAATATTATCAGACCTGGGCCTACACCATCAATGAAGAGGCGGATATAACCGAGGTGGGGCTGCCCCCGATCGGGAATCCGTACGGGCTGAAGATAGCCGAAGCAATCGTCCATGAAAATTCCTTCTGCAATCATTACCGGGCGGTCCTGGCCACGCGGCTGATCGGAACTAAGGAGCGGCCGGTTACCGCGGAAATCGGCGGCGGGGTGGGGCTGTTTGGTTACTATCTCCTAAAACGACATCCAAACATGGTCTATTTGGATTTCGACTTACCCGAAAACCTGATGATCGCCTCGTATTACCTCTCAATGGCCTTTCCCCAAAAAAGAATCCTTTACTACTCCGGAAACGACATTAAGCTCGATCAGGACACCTTGGCCGGTTATGACATAATATTAATGCCCAATTTTATGTTGCCCCGGCTGGCCGATTTAACGGTGGACTTCTTCCTGAACACCATCAGCTTTTCGGAAATGGAATATGACACGATCGCGGAATACCTGAGCCAGATCGGCCGGACGTGCCGGGAATATTTTTATCACGAAAACCTGGCTGACTTTAACTTTGGCTATAAGAACTTTCCAGCCGAATTCTTCCCGGTCCCCAAAGAGTTCCAGGAAATCATGACCGCACCTTCACGCTGGCCCTACTTTTCCCTATCCTCCCCCACGCATATGTACGTGGAAACTTTGTATAAGCGGAAAGAGGCAGTCTAAGGAAACAGCTTTAATCAATCCTTAATCCAGGTAGTTGGGGCGCGAGGCCTTATCATCATGAAAATAAAAAATAAAAAATTGACGGTTCTTTTTATTTCTCCTTTTGACTTAGTTCCGGAAAGATTTTGGGGGCCGACTTTAAGGCTCTTTATGCTGGCTAAAGAACTGACAGCCAAAGGACATGAAGTCTATTTACTCGGCCCGGCCCCGTTTAATCGAACAGTCCCGAAGGAAATGGATGGGGTTAAGTTAATCACCTTTCGGTCCCGTTTTTATCGTTATGATTATGCCGGCATTGAAAGGCAGACAGCCAAGGCGGCTAATCCCAGATTGTTTAAGGCGCTGGCCGTTCCCGGTTTAAGATGGCTCGAGTTGGAGTGGCTGGTGACCCGGCTTAAGCCGGACTTCATGGTGGTTAACCGGGCTTTTCCTGAAACCGGATTCCCTGCCTTGCTAAGTCATTTCCTGAGGGGGATCCCCTTGATTTACGATTGGGACGATCTGGAAGGGTTGCACGGATTTTCCACGAATTATATGGTCTCGTTGCCGTCGCAACTTTTTGTGACCGTGACTGAACTTGTCTGGGCTAGATTCTCCTCGGTGACGCTCGTGGCCAGCCGGTTTTTAGAAGAGCTGGCCCTTAAAATATGGGTGGACAGGAAAAGAGTGGTGTATGCTCCCACCGTGGCCGATACCGCCCGGTTCCATCCCGGAGTCAACGGAGAGGAAATTCGTAAAAAGTTCGGCCTGGCCGGCAAAACAGTATTGTTGTACACCGGTAACTTAGAACACGGAAACGGGGTTAAGACCGAGAACATCTTGTATGTTACGGCCCTGTTGGCAGCCACCCGGCCCGGCATCAGGCTGCTGGTGGTGGGTGGCGGAAGTCTCTTGCAACATGGAGCTGAAGAGGGTGCGCTGCCCCGCCTGGTCAGGGACCTCGACATCCAGGATAAAGTCATCTTTACCGGAAACATCAATTATTCCGATGTCCCTAACTACATCGCCGCAGCCGATATCTGCCTGGCCTTGTTCCCCATCAATGTCATCACCATGGCCAAGTCTCCGCTCAAAATCTATGAGTACATGGCTATGGGCAAACCGGTCGTGGCCAGGGCCGTGGGGGAAATCCCGGGGGCCATTCAAGACGGGCACAACGGGTTTCTGGTCTTTTCGGACAACCCCAGGGAATACGCCGATAAGATCAATCAAGCTCTGGAGAACAAGGACAATCTGCAGAAAATCGGGGCCAAAGCCAGGGAAACTGTGGAGCAGAGATTGTCGTGGCGCCATTCGGCCGAAACGCTCCTGGACGCCTTTGCCGTGGCCGATGAAGTCAAATCTTCTCACGGCCGATTTTTTAAAAAAGCAATCCAGCCCAGGCGGTAACCGGAATGTTGTTGAATTAAGGGACAGGATAATCGGATGTGATTTGAATAAATGGTCAATTCCGGTTAAGCCCCAACGGGGCGCACTAGGTTAGCCCAGGGCAACCCCCTGGGTAGGGGCGGCGCTATATGAAATACCATGTAATAGTCACATAAAGCCCTCGGCGATTCAGCCGTTCACCCCTGGTTATGTATCTCTGCCGCTAATTCAACAGCATTGGCGGCAACCCCCTGGGTAGGGAAGGTGATAATTATGAAAATCTTTCTCGGAAATGCCCCTTGGCGAAAAAACGGCTTTTACGGCGTCCGGGCCGGCTCCAGATGGCCCCATTTTGAGCAAGAAGGCGAGTGTTACATGCCTTTTCCGTTCTTTTTGGCCTATGCCACGGCCCTCTTAGAACGCGAAGGGTTTGAAGTGCTCCTGCTCGACGGTATCGCCGCTGATTTGAGCGATGAAGAATTCGTCAGCCGGTGCGTGGACTTCAACCCCCAACTGGTCCTGTTGGAGGTATCCACCCCCTCGATAAATCAAGATTTGGCCATTACCAAAAAAATCAAGAGCCGGCTGAATGTCCCCATCGCCTATGCCGGGCCGCATCACTGGATGTATGAGCCGTCTTTTTTGGAGCAGCACCCCCTGGTTGATTACGTGTTGGTCGGGGAATATGAATTCACCCTCCTGGAACTGGTCCAAAAGCTTAACCAGGGCCAAGAGCCCCAGGGAATCTTGGGCACAATTCATCGAACGCCCCAGGGGATCGAGGTCAATCCCCGGCGGCCCCTGGTGGAAGACTTAGACCTCTTCCCCTGGCCGGCCCGGCATCAATTGCCCATGATGAGATATAATGATACGCCCGGGGGCATTCCGGCCCCCAGTCTCCAAATGTGGGCCAGCCGGGGATGTCCTTACCATTGCGTTTTTTGCGCCTGGCCGCAAATCATGTACGGCGGCCACAAATACCGGGTCAGGAGCCCGGAAGACGTGGTCAACGAAATTGCCTGGTGTCTTCAGACCTATGATTATAAATCCATTTATTTTGACGACGACACCTTTAACATCGGCAAATCCAGAATTCTTAACATCGCGGCGTTGATGAAAGAGAGAGGGATCAACCGGCCCTGGGCGATTATGGCCCGAGCCGATCTGATGGACTACCAAACCCTAAAGGAGCTGAAAGAGGCCGGACTGGTCGCGTTAAAGTACGGGGTGGAGTCCGGCGATCAAGAGGTGCTGAACCGTTCCGGTAAAGGGTTGAATCTGGCCATGGTCAAAAAAGTGGTTAAGATGACCCGAGAGTTGGGCATTAAGCATCATCTAACCTTTTCCTTCGGGTTACCCGGCGAGAATATCGAAACCATCGGCAAGACGATCAAGCTGGCCCTAGACCTGGATCCGGACAGCTTGCAGTTCTCCATTATCACCCCGTTTCCTGGAAGCTCCTATTTTGAGATGTTGGATCAAGCCGGGGCCCTGATTCATAAAGATTGGGAGAAGTACGACGGCTACAGCCGGGCCGTTTTCAATTCGCCGGAATGTTCGGCTAAGATGCTGGAACAGGCTCTGCATAATGCGAATAAGGCCTGGAAATGGCATACCCTAAAAAAGCGATTAAAGACCGACCCCATTTCCCTAATGAGCGACATCCTGTCAAATCCCATTGATAACTTCCGGCGATTCCGCCGCTGGTCTTAAGTTGTAAGGGTTACGGATCCCATGAAAATTGCACTGATAAGCAGATCAAACGCCATAGGTGGGGGTGCCAGCCGAGTATCGGAAGATTTGGCCTGTTGGCTGAATAACGTTCCCGGAATCATCGCTCACCTTTGGGTGGATTGGCCAGGTAAGCATCCGGCCCCCTATCACAGATGGTTATCAGGCAATAAATGGCTGTACCTCATTCTGCGGTGCTGCCGCGTGCTCTCCAGACGTGTCGGACTGCCTGATTTCTTAACCCCAGAACTCATATTTTTCAAGTTAACTAAAAAAGATCATTACGATCTTTATCATTTTCACGATATCTCCGAAACTTTCTCACCCCTGGCTATGCGTTGGATCGCCCGGCGCGCTCCGGCCGTCTGGACCTTTCATGACTCCTCCCCGTTCACCGGTGGGTGCTTGTCCACCATGGAATGTACTGCATACCGGACTGTTTGCCGGAATTGCCCCCAGCTTCATCGCCGTCATCTGATGACGTCTATCGATTTTACCGGGGCTATGCAATCTTACAAGAGAAAAACCGCTCAGGCCGGGCTGATCACGCCTGTCACCCCCTCTCGCTGGATGGCTGACCAGGCCATAGAATCCAGGATGTTTTCGATACCCCCGGTTGTCATTCCCAATGGCATTGACACTGACTTGTTTAGGCCATATGATAAACGCCAGGTTAGAATGCAGCTTGGCTTGCCTCAGGATGAATTTATCGTCCTGATATCCGCAAACTATTTGACGGAAGAGAGAAAGGGAGGACAATATGCCCTGGATGCAATTAACTCCTGCCAAAGACGCGTCTTTATTTTGGCCGTTGGAAACGGGGGTGATTCCGTGACTCGCCGTCTACCCGACAGGCCCGCTGCTAATACAGGATTTATAGGTGATCTAAATAAGTTATCTATGTATTATGCTGCCGCGGACGTCTTTCTCTTCCCCAGCCTGGTCGAGAACTGCCCCTTGTCGATTCTAGAAACGATGGCCTGTGGAACTCCGGCCATCACTTTCCGTAGCGGGGGAGTCCCGGAACTGGTCACCCATAGAGAAACTGGATGGATAGTCGAGCCAAAGGATACGGCCGGTTTAACGGCGGGGCTGCAGTTCTGTTATGATAACTCAGAAACACTTGCGGAATGGGCGCGGGCGGGACGGGAAAAGGCTGAAAGCTATGACTCTCGGACGGTTATTAACCATTATCTTAAGTTGTATCAAGAAGTAGTCAGTGAGAAAGGGAAAAGGCGGTGAGGCTCTCCTGTTTAAGTTCCTTTGGCGAGAATTCCGGGATGTTAATGTCGAACAGGAGACCACTGTTGGCAGAAAATTAACTATATTTTTGTTTGGTTGTGTCACGGGGAGGCCTATGGAAGATTTTGTGGAGACGGACCGGATGGTGACGCGAGAGCAGTGGCAATCTTGTTGGAAATCATATAAACCGGAGACGATTGAGAAAGTTTTTTTCGAAGATTTTTTGGGATATTTCCCGATGGGTGGCAGCTTGATAGATATTGGAGGCTTTCCGGGGCAATATGCTGCTTACTTAAAGAAGGTGAAGCAATATGACGTTAGCATAATTGATTATATCATCCTTCCTGAAACTATAAGGAAAGTTGAAGAGGCCAACGGATTGCCGCTCGGAGCTATCCGATGCATAGAAGCGGATGTAACAACGTTTATTCCGCAGGAGCAATATGATGTAGTTATTTCGCTTGGTTTTTTAGAACATTTTAGAAACCCGCTACCTCTATTTCGGCAGCATATCGCCCTGTTGAAACCAGGAGGCACCTTGTTCGCGTCAATCCCAAACTTCCGTGGTTTAAATGGATATCTGCAACGGGTTTTTGCTCCACATAACTATAGTATCCATAATATAGAAATGATGGATATCAACTATTTAGATCATGTATGTCAAAATCTGGGGTTGAAGTCTTTGAAGATAGCATATTGTGACCCGGGAGATCTATG
Organism: Deltaproteobacteria bacterium; assembly: GCA_015233355.1. GTDB lineage: Bacteria > Desulfobacterota > JADFXK01 > JADFXK01 > JADFXK01 > JADFXK01. Next base: position 7,632 of record JADFXY010000012.1, read on the forward strand.
GCTGGGGGAAGATGCTGAAGGGAACCGGATTGCAATAGTCACAATGGTGGCGCTTCAAAAGTTGTGTTCGCTATTCTTCCTACTGTTTGGGAAGCGAAACTCCAAGTTTCTGTCTTCAATGATAGTTATGATAGGAAAAGTATGAATAAATAACCATGATATAAGGAATTTTATGATTGTTCGTAATACATTGGCCAATTTAATCGGCCAACTAATCCAACCGGTCCTGACGTTAGTCCTGGTACCTTTTTACATTACTTACTTAACCCTGGAGGGCTATGGGTTAATCGTTTTTTTTGTCACATTAGAGACTTTATTAACTAACTTTGTCAGTGGGTTGAGCACGGCGTTGATGCGGGAAACGGCCCAGAGCGACAGTACAGCGGAAGCCAGGCCGTCCATGTGGCGGTTGATGCGGGCTTTTGAGTTGGCCTACGTGATCGTCGGGGTGGTTTTCGGATTGTGTATATCGGCTTTTTCCGGGTGGATTAGTCTCCATTGGATCAGCCCCGACTCGATCTCCTCGGCCACGGTCAAATTTTGCCTGCTACTGCTTTCAGTGCGTCTGGCCGCTGTTTTTCCAGGGACTGTCTACCAGGCTGTGTTTATCGGCACTCAACGGCAGGTGCTGCTTAATACCTTAAATTTAATTTGCACCATCGTGCGCGTCTCCTCCAATGTGATCGTCATCTTGACCTGGAGGTCGGTCGCCGGTTTTTACCTGAGCGAAGTGGTTAATACGGTTTTGGCATTGTTTTTGCTTCGGTATTGGGTTGCCAGGGTCCTGCCGCGGCCGGATGCGACGTCAAAGACTATTTTTGATTGGACCGAGGTGAAAAAGCTTTGGAGAATTTCTGTTGACTTGATCTTGGTCAATGGAGCTTGGGCCGTCTTATCACAAGTGGATCGGCTGATTATTAGTCGGCTGTTGTCCATTTCCGCGTTGGGAGTCTATAATGTCTTGACCGCCGGGGGCCAGCTATTAGCCATGGCCGTCCAGCCGTTTTTCCAGGCGGTTTCCCCGGAGATTTGTCAATTGGCCCGGCATGATAAAAAAATTGAAATGCAGCGCTATCTAATTCGCTATTCTAAGGTGATCTTGATCATCTGCCTGGCGGTTGGTTTATCCGTAGCTTTTTTTGCCCGAGATATTCTTGAAGTTTGGACTCATAACGAGATAATCGTAAAAAATGCACCCCTCATGTCCTTTTACGTCTGTGGCCAGATCTTTCTGTATTTGGCCACGGTCCCTTATTTAGGACAAGTAGCGCTGGGGCGGGTTCGTTTCCAAGCGGCGTATATTACCGTGGGGTTAATCTGGTTTCCCGTGTCCATTTGGCTGTTGGTCCCCAAAATCGGGATTGCGGGCGTGGTGTGGACGTGGGTAGTATATTGTTTTGTCTGCTGGTTATATGATATCATGGTTACTGTAATATTACTTGGAAAAGGTTTTCTGAAAGAATATGCAAAAATGACGGCGTTAACGGCGGGGGCCGGCTGCTCGCTGATGTGGCTGGTTAGTCATGGCGCAACCTATGCCTTCCCAGGATGGATCTGGGGCCGTCTTTTTTTCGCAGGCGCGGGGGCCGTGGTAACAGGTACGGTTTGCTACGTATTATGTTTTGGGTTTTATATTCCGCAGGAAATCGCTGTACTTTTCCGGAAAAAAACATGATGGCCGGAATTAAATGTGAGGAACGATAATTGAGAAAAAAGAGAGATCTTACGGTTAAAGGTTGTCCATGTTGCAACAACAACAAATTGTATTACCTGTTTTCCATTAGGGATACTCATAGGGTAGTAATGTGTCAAGACTGTGGGCTCCTGCTGTTGAATCCCCAACCGTCCGACGAAGAGCTTGACGCTATATATGGGCCTGAATATTTCTTGGGAAATAGCTTAGAGAATGGAACAGACCATCAATCGCGGCTAAAGCAGGCCACAGCAGTTAATTATCTTAACCTTTTAGGTAGATACCGTGGCGCATCGGGTGGAGAGTTATTGGAAGTGGGGCCCGGACAGGGGGACTTTTTGGCGGCCGCGGCAAGTCAAGGCTATAACGTGACCGGCCTGGAGTATTCCTCTTCTGCTTGTGACGTCATAAAATCAAACCTCCAAGGCCAGGTAAGCATCCGGCCCCCCATCACAGATGGTTGTCAATCAATAAATGGGTGTACCTTGTTCACCGGAGCTGCCGCCTGCTTTCCAGGTATGTCGGATTGCCTGATTTCTTAACCCCTGAACTCATGTTTTTCTGGTTAGCTAAAAAAGACGATTACGACCTTTATCATTTTCACGATATCTCCGCAACTTTCTCGCCCCTGGCCATGCGTTGGATCGCCCGGCGTGCTCCGGTCGTCTGGACCTTTCATGACTGCTCCCCGTTCACCGGCGGGTGCATGTCCCCCATGGATTGTACTGCGTACCGGACTGGTTGCCGAAATTGCCCCCAGCTTAATTGCTTGCATCTGATGACGCCTATCGATTTTACCGGGGCCATGCAATCCTACAAGCGAAAAACAGCGCGGACTGGATTGATCACGCCTGTCGTCCCCTCTCACTGGATGGCCGATCAGGCCATGAAATCCGGGATGTTTTCGATAACTCCGGTTATCATTCCCAATGGCATTGACACTAACTTGTTTCGGCCATATGATAAACGCCAGATGAGAATTCAACTTGGCTTGCCTCAGGAAGAATTTATCGTTTTGATAGCCTCGAGCTATCTGACGGACGAGAGAAAGGGAGGGCAATATGCCTTAGACGCCATTAACTCCTGCCAAAGACGCGTCTTTGTTTTGACCGTTGGAAACAAGGGTGATTTCTTGACTCACCGCTTGCCCGGTAGGCCAACGAAGAACATCGGTTACGTACGTGATCACGCCCGGTTGGCCAGGTATTATGCTGCAGCGGACGTCTTTCTCTTCCCCACCCTGGTCGAAAACTGCCCCTTGTCACTTTTAGAAACGATGGCCTGTGGGACCCCGGCCGTCACTTTCCGTAGCGGGGGAGTCCCGGAACTAGTCACCCATAGAGAAACGGGATGGATGGTCGAGCCAAAAGATACGACCGGTTTAACGGAGGGGCTGGAGTTCTGTTATGATCACCCCGAAACACTGGCGGAATGGGCGCGGGCGGGACGAATAAGGGCTTCCGGCCATGATCCTCGGACTGTTATTAACCAGCATCTCAAGTTATATCAACAAGTAATCAGCGATAAAGAGAAGAGGTAAAATTCTATCAGAACATCCCTTTATGACTCTTGGCCAACCGAAATATATTCGTCATCAGCTACCACATCACTACGATAATAACTCCTCTATATTCAGGACCATGAGTCTCTCCTGTTTAAGTTTCTTTGGCGAGAATTCCGGTATGTTAATGATGGGCCGGGAACCACTGTTAACAAAAAAATAGCCAGATGTTTGATTTGGTTGTGTCATGGGGAGGCATATGGAAAATTGTGTGGAAACGGATCGCCTGATGACGCGTGAGCAGTGGCGATCTTGTTGGGAATCGTATAAACCACAGGCTATTGAGAAAGTTTTTTTTGAGGATTTTTTGGCATACTTCCCGACGGGTGGCAGCTTGATAGATATTGGAGGCTTTCCGGGCCAATATGCCGCTTATTTAAAGAAGGTGAGGCAATATGACGTTAGCATAATTGACTATATCATCCTTCCTGAAGTTATACGAAAAGTTGAAGAAGTCAACGGATTGCCACCCGGAGCTATACGATGCATAGACGCGGATGTTACAACGTTTAGTTCACCGATGCAATATGATCTAGTTATTTCGCTTGGTTTTTTAGAACATTTTAAAAACCCTTTACCTCTATTTCGGCAGCACATCGCCCTGTTGAAACCAGGCGGCACCTTGTTCGCCTCAATCCCAAACTTCCGGGGTCTAAATGGATATCTACAGAGAGTCTTTGATCCACATAACTACCGTATGCATAATATAGAAATGATGGATATAAAATATTTAGATCATATATGTCGGAATCTGGGATTGAAGTCTTGGAAGATAGCCTATTGTGCCCCGGGAGATCTATGGCTGGAGAAAAAAGCAAGAGAGAGGCGGATTGGAATGATAACAATGAAGGTGCTCCATAAGTTATGTTCGCTGTTCTTGCTACTGGTTGGGAAGCGAAACTCCAAATTTCTGTCTTCAATGATAGTTATAACAGGTAAAGTGTAATTAAACAACCTTGCTAATCATGCCCGAAGTGGGGGCGCCACTTCAAAGCAAGTTTTTAAAATTGACGTGATAAGTAATCAAATGCTGATCGGCGGGGCCGGTCGGGTCGAGGCGGACCGGGCTGCGGCCTCGTTTCACCTGACCCGCGAATTGTTGGGGCCTGCTTATAAGTCACCCAATGCTTCGTCTGCTGAAAGGAATCAAACGAAATGACTATATATCAGGAATTTTATGATTGTTCGTAATACATTGGCCAATTTAATCGGCCAACTAATCCAACCGGTCCTGACGTTAGTCCTGGTACCTTTCTACATTACTTACTTAACCCTGGAGGGCTATGGGTTAATCGTTTTTTTTGTCACATTAGAGACTTTATTAACTAACTTTGTCAGTGGGTTGAGCACGGCGTTGATGCGGGAAACGGCCCAGAGCGACAGTACAGCGGAAGCCAGGCCGTCCATGTGGCGGTTGATGCGGGCTTTTGAGTTGGCCTACGTGATCGTCGGGGTGGTTTTCGGATTGTGTATATCGGCTTTTTCCGGGTGGATTAGTCTCCATTGGATCAGCCCCGACTCGATCTCCTCGGCCACGGTCAAATTTTGCCTGCTACTGCTTTCAGTGCGTCTGGCCGCTGTTTTTCCAGGGACTGTCTACCAGGCTGTGTTTATCGGCACTCAACGGCAGGTGCTGCTTAATACCTTAAATTTAATTTGCACCATCGTGCGCGTCTCCTCCAATGTGATCGTCATCTTGACCTGGAGGTCGGTCGCCGGTTTTTACCTGAGCGAAGTGGTTAATACGGTTTTGGCATTGTTTTTGCTTCGGTATTGGGTTGCCAGGGTCCTGCCGCGGCCGGATGCGACGTCAAAGACTATTTTTGATTGGACCGAGGTGAAAAAGCTTTGGAGAATTTCTGTTGACTTGATCTTGGTCAATGGAGCTTGGGCCGTCTTATCACAAGTGGATCGGCTGATTATTAGTCGGCTGTTGTCCATTTCCGCGTTGGGAGTCTATAATGTCTTGACCGCCGGGGGCCAGCTATTAGCCATGGCCGTCCAGCCGTTTTTCCAGGCGGTTTCCCCGGAGATTTGTCAATTGGCCCGGCATGATAAAAAAATTGAAATGCAGCGCTATCTAATTCGCTATTCTAAGGTGATCTTGATCATCTGCCTGGCGGTTGGTTTATCCGTAGCTTTTTTTGCCCGAGATATTCTTGAAGTTTGGACTCATAACGAGATAATCGTAAAAAATGCACCCCTCATGTCCTTTTACGTCTGTGGCCAGATCTTTCTGTATTTGGCCACGGTCCCTTATTTAGGACAAGTAGCGCTGGGGCGGGTTCGTTTCCAAGCGGCGTATATTACCGTGGGGTTAATCTGGTTTCCCGTGTCCATTTGGCTGTTGGTCCCCAAAATCGGGATTGCGGGCGTGGTGTGGACGTGGGTAGTATATTGTTTTGTCTGCTGGTTATATGATATCATGGTTACTGTAATATTACTTGGAAAAGGTTTTCTGAAAGAATATGCAAAAATGACGGCGTTAACGGCGGGGGCCGGCTGCTCGCTGATGTGGCTGGTTAGTCATGGCGCAACCTATGCCTTCCCAGGATGGATCTGGGGCCGTCTTTTTTTCGCAGGCGCGGGGGCCGTGGTAACAGGTACGGTTTGCTACGTATTATGTTTTGGGTTTTATATTCCGCAGGAAATCGCTGTACTTTTCCGGAAAAAAACATGATGGCCGGAATTAAATGTGAGGAACGATAATTGAGAAAAAAGAGAGATCTTACGGTTAAAGGTTGTCCATGTTGCAACAACAACAAATTGTATTACCTGTTTTCCATTAGGGATACTCATAGGGTAGTAATGTGTCAAGACTGTGGGCTCCTGCTGTTGAATCCCCAACCGTCCGACGAAGAGCTTGACGCTATATATGGGCCTGAATATTTCTTGGGAAATAGCTTAGAGAATGGAACAGACCATCAATCGCGGCTAAAGCAGGCCACAGCAGTTAATTATCTTAACCTTTTAGGTAGATACCGTGGCGCATCGGGTGGAGAGTTATTGGAAGTGGGGCCCGGACAGGGGGACTTTTTGGCGGCCGCGGCAAGTCAAGGCTATAACGTGACCGGCCTGGAGTATTCCTCTTCTGCTTGTGACGTCATAAAATCAAACCTCCAAGGCCAGGGCCGGGTGATTTGTGGTGAGATAGATCAATTATCTGATGAACAGGAAAAATACGACGTGTGTATTTTGTCCGATGTAATAGAACATACCCGAGACCCAAGATATTTCCTTCATAATATACATAGGTTGCTTAAGCCGGGGGGGCTATTTTTGCCTCTACCCCCAGCACGGATTCCTGGTCGGCCAAACTGATGAAGACTCGGTGGATGGAATTCAAGATTGAGCACCTGTTCTATTTTAGTCGCGATAACATCGAGTCCTTGCTATTTCATTGCGGGTTTCATCAGATGATCACGGTTCCGACCGTCAAATCTTTGAGCCTGGATTACATCGCTGCGCACTTTGAACGTTTTCCAGTCCCCGTGGTATCACAATGTCTCTCCTGGTTATACTGCTTTGTCCCGGCATTTCTTCGCCGCAAACCTATCCAGGTAGACCCCGGCGGCGTGATCGTCATGGCCAGATCCCGCAAGATTGAAGCTCAACCAAAACTTACAATCATTATGCCGGCATATAATGAAGTCACCACAGTCGAAACGACATTAACCAAAGTGTTGGATAAGCATATTGAGGGCCTTGGCATTGAGGTCGTTTTAGTCGAAAGTAATTCTACCGATGGCACGCGGCAAGTCGTCCAAAAGTATCAGGATCATCCTCGGGTCAACCTGATCTTAGAAGATCGTCCCCAAGGCAAAGGACACGCCGTTAGGACCGGCCTCAGGTATGCCACAGGCGATTTTATTCTCATTCAAGATGCTGACCTGGAATATGACCTGGAAGATTATGATGTTCTGTTGGAACCCCTTATTTCCGGAAGAAAGTCTTTTGTTTTGGGATCCCGCCATGGTGGTCGAACATGGAAGATCCGCAAGTTCGTAGGTTCACCCTTGACCTCAATGTTGTTTAATTCCGTCCATTGGATATTGACAGCGATTATTGATTTGTTGTTTTGGTTACCCTTGAAGGATCCCTTTACCATGTTTAAGGTTTTCAGAGCGGATTGTTTGTATGGCCTGACTTTTGAGTGCAACCGGTTTGACTTTGACTATGAGTTGCTCCTGAAGCTCGTCCGCAAGGGATACAAACCAATTGAGATACCAGTAAATTATAGGTCCAGAACTTTTGAAGAAGGTAAAAAGGTTTCGATTTATCGCGATCCCTTGACCTGGGTTTGGGCTATGGCTAAGTATCGGGTCATCAGGCTGGATTTGCTCAAAGAGGTGGAAAAAGCCAATGCCGCGAAATCAGAGCCCCAACAGTCTTGACTTCCCGGCTGTTTTTTGGGCTGGATCAGCGCCAGGCCACTAACCCCCTTGGTACGGAAGGATAATTCCAGAGTTCATGTGGATTCCCTCCTTTTCCCCTCTACATCAGTCTACCCCAAAAAAAAGTAGCCAGGGAAAGAAAACACATCAAAATGGAAGTCAAAGAAAAAATTGAACGGCAGGAAGAAGAAGGACAAGGTGGCGTAATTTTGACCAGCCAGGGCGGTATCCTTTTTCTCCGGCCAAAATGGCTTACTTTTCCACTGAGGATAATAGTTATATGCTCTTTCTCAGTCATAACATTATTCTTAGGTTTTTTTATGAACTATTGGGGGGTAGCCGACCAAGAATGGTTCGCTAACCACCAACTTGATACGGAAAGCTCCATCATGGGAAGAATGGTCAAATCGCGTCAGGATGGCATCTTCTCAGATGGTGGGCTGGAAGGTCTCGGGAGCCTCAATAACACCCCGGTATTCTTTGACGATAAGCCTTTTCGTAATCAGTATCTGGCTTATTTCACCGGCCGTTCATTCGGGGCCTACACAACATACAACTCACAAATTGGTGGACAGGGAATACTTTTGAGCATGTTAGATAAATTCATACCCCTTCCGCCTCGGGTGAAGTATAGCCTTTTTCGGGCGCTGACCTCCCTGCTCACCGCGATCAGCTTAACTGGGATCATCTTGTGGTTTTATTTGGAATTTGGGTTGACCGCGGCCTTATTCGTTCTCGCTTCTGCAGTTTTATCCCAATGGTTAACCGTTTTTGGACGAAATATTGCCTGGTCCTTGTGGGCATTTTACCTGCCCATAGCCGCGATTATGTACTACCTTAAATTCAAGCGTGGGCTAATGAATACCGGCCGCTCCACGTTTGGAGTCATAATCTTCATCATGATCTTCATAAAGTGCCTGTTCAGCGGCTACGACTACATTACTACTGTCGCAATTATGGTCATCGTACCTTTTGTCTACTATAGTATTCTCGATAGGTTGAATTTTCGTAAGTTCCTGGCCGGATTGTTTACCGCGGCGTTCAGCTCATGTCTTGCTATCTTGTTAAGTCTCATTATTCTGTGTGTTCAAATAGGATCGGTTAAGGGAAGTTTTCTGGACGGAATTGATCATCTTGTATATTCTTTTGAAAAGCGGACCCATGGAAAATCCAGTAATTTTCCCTCTGAAATTGCTTCCAGTTTGGAATCCAGTACCACCCATGTCGTAGCCACATATCTGGCGGGCACATACTTTGATGCCACAAATTATCTACCTTGCTCAAACCCATTTATTTCTACGTACTTACTCAAAGTTCGCTATTTATACCTGATATTATTATTTATGATAATGTCCCGCCTACTATATTTTCGCGGGAATAAATGTGTTAACGAAAATGAAAAGCGAAAGCACCTTGCCTTAATTCTTGCGACATGGTTTTCTATCCTGGCTCCTTTATCGTGGTTTATTATCTTCAAGGGGCATTCATATATACATACCCATATGAACTACATCATATGGCAGATGCCGTTTGTTTTTTTTGGTTTCGCTATTTGTGGTTTAGTCGTGAAGAGTTTATCGCCCAATCTCATTTGCCTGACAAGGCATTCCACCTGACCACTATTCCGCTTCCTTATGACAACATCACTCATATGAGGCTCTTGCAAAACTCAAGAAAAACGTTATCCCGGCGAAAACCATGGTCCATAAGGCGCTGAAATACTATTTTTATGGTTTTGCCCGAAATGATATTCAAGGACTTTTCCAAGAGGCTCATACGAAAGCGGTTATTCATGCGTAAGTTCTCCAATATCAAGTATGCTGATTGGCGCTGCCCCTTTTGCCGCGCCGGATCTATCATAACTCCTTAACATTTTTAATAATGATACCTCGGCCAGACGACCCGCCGGGATGCCCGGTGATTCATTGCCGAGAACAGTTATATTAAGGGAGAAAAATGGACACGCATCAGATGGTCTGGAACAGGAAGGTGGCTGACGTGATCATTCAGAATCTGGAGAAGCGTCGCATGGATGGGAGCTATGCCGATACCGCGGCCCAGGCCGGGGAAGAGGTGCTGGCCATGATCCCGCCCGACGCCACAGTCTACCGGTCCGGCTCTATGACGACGACCAACCTGGGGCTATGGGACCGGCTGGCCGAGTTGCCCGGTGTGACCTTGATCGACCCTTACCGGCCCGGACTCTCCCCGGAAGAAAGCTTTGAAACCCGGCGCCGGGGAATGACCGCGGATGTGATGGTGGCCAGTACCAATGCCATTACCTTAGACGGGAAATTGGTCAACCTCGACGGTATGGGCAATCGGGCCGCGGCCATGATATTCGGGCCCCACAAGGTCATCTTGGTGGTGGGGATGAACAAGGTCGCACCGGACCTGGAGTCGGCCATGGCCAGGGTAAAGCATTATGCCGCCCCGGTTAACGCCATCAGGATCGGCTACAAAACGCCTTGCACGGAGACCGGGATATGTGTCGATTGCAGATCCCCCCAGCGCATTTGCAACATGTGGAGCATCATCGAAGGCCATATGCTCAAAGGCCGAATTCATGTTAAACTGGTCGGGGAAGCCCTGGGGTACTAGTCGGCCGCCGGCCCGACGCAATCGCAGCTTTCTACACCAGAGAATAACTACTTAAAATCAGGATATTATCCTGACTATAACCGGCGTCACGGGTGTCTTCATAAAGGTTGTCCGCAATAATGAATCAGGAATCTGGAATTGATCGGGGAGTCAAGATATCCCTCGGCCTGACCTTCATCGTATGTCTGGTCGCCACCTATTGGTTCCGAAACTACACCCAGGACGACGCCCTGATCTATTATCGTTATATCCGAAACGCCCTGGAGGGCGAAGGTCTGGTCTATAATCCGGGTGAAAGGTTCAACGGTCTGACCTCGCCTTTGTACAGCTATCTCAGCCTACTGGTGTCGTGGGCGACCAACGATATAACTCAATCTCAAATCTGGCTGGGCGGGGTGGGCCTGTTTTTAACGTGTCTGGTGATGGCCGGTCTGTTTCGCCCGCTCCCTCTGGTGGCCGCAACTTTGCCCTTGATGCTGGCCACCAGTCGGTATTTTTACTCTTACTTCGGTCTGGAGACCTCCTGGTTTTTGTTCCTGGCGGCGCTCGCCATCTTGCTCTATCAAAAGAATAAATACGGTTTGTTAGGTGTCGCCTGCGCCTGTTTGCTCTTGGTCAGGGGTGAATCCTTATTTCTTGTCCTGATCTTGGCCGGCAGACACTTTCTGGAGCACCGCCCTTTCCCCCGGCCTCGGTTGTTTATCATCCCGGCGGTTATCCTGGCCGGGCATTACACGTTTACTTATTGGTATTACGGTAAGTTCCTCCCGAGCACCCTGGCCGCCAAAATCTATCAGGGAAAATCCGGATTGTGGGGTGCCTGGCCATGTTTCTTGCAAATCGCCGACCCGGTCAAAAAGCTTTTTGACGGCTCCCCGGTTTTGATTGTCGGGATCGTCGTGACCGGCCTGGTCGGGACGGCGGGGTTTATTTCCGGGATTAAAAATCGGAATTTCTTGACTTTGCTGGCCTTTACCGTCGCCTGTACATTATTTTACGTCTTCTTGAATATTCCCAATTACCCCTGGTATTTCAGTGTCCATTGTTTATTGTTTTACACCGGCGCGGCGTTTGGTCTGGATTTTCTTTATAAGCTTGTCACCCCAATAAGCGCGAGATTCCGCTTTCCGATTCACCGGTTAGGGTATGGTTTACTGGTGGTGGTTTTGACCGGGATGCAACTTTACCTGATCTACGGGTACGTCGGGAGGCATGGCGGCGGATGGAGGCATTACGTTGTTATCGGTCAGTGGCTTGAGCAACACACACCTCCAGACGCACAAGTGGCGTGCTCGGAAATCGGGCATATCGGTTGGTATTCGAAAAGAAAGATCATCGACATTGTGGGACTGGTCAATCATCATAACGCCAGACTTATCGGCGAGCGGAAATTGGGGCATTGGCTCAAATATTATCAACCTGATTACATTCTGATCCATAATCCGCCCTGGCTGTACGAGCAGTGGACGCCGCAGCTCGTCGCCGCAGGATTGTATGCGCCTGACGCCCGGTTTGACTTTCCAGGATTCAGCCTCTTCGCCAGACGGACGGCTAAAGTCCTCGGCAGGACCGGACCATAGGGGCTGGTGTTCAGTCATTCAAGTCCGGATCTTCGGGGTCGGGCTGTTGACTCAAAACCGGTTGTTTCTTCTTCCACCTGTCCAGCCGGCCAAAGGCATACTCAACCGCATTCGACATTTGATCGAAATCAAATGGTTTGGTGAAATAATCGTCAAACCCCGCTTCACGGCAATCGGCCAGTTCAAACAGGGAACTCTGGCCGGTGATGGCAAAGATGCAGGCAATGGGAAAAGCCCTTCTAATTTTTCGGCAAAGCTCCAATCCATTCATCCCGGGCATGTTCAAGTCCAGCAACATCACCTGGCATCTATCCTCTTTAAGGATGTCCAGAGCCTGCAAGGCGTTTTCAGCCGACCGGACGAGATACCCGAGCCTGGTGAAGTAGCGGTTCAGCACGTCCCGCATCTGCACTTCATCATCCACGATAAGCATCTTTTTGGCATTCATCCAGGTCCCTCCGCTCAGATTGTGAGCTTGTCCTCGTGACGGCTCTCCCGCCGAGACATTACTGCGCAGAGAGCGCCGTGACCAGTTCGGCCGCGGTAGTAAACGATGGAGCCGCCGTATCCTCCGGCCGGGCCACCACCACCACCTTACACCCCGCCGTCTTGGCCGCGGCTAATTTATCGAGCACCCCGCCCGCCGCGCCGCTATCTTTCGTGACCATGACGCCGACGTCAAACCGCCGCAAAACCGCTAAATTATCCGCCACAGTAAACGGTCCGCGGCCGGTGATGATATTATCATCCGGGATCCTCGCCGCGTGACAGGCCGCCCGCGATTCCCGATGAGGCAGCACCCGGACCACCAGCCGGACCCCGGCCCGGGCCGCCTCGTCCACATATGGCTCCAGATTTCTGGACCCGGTGGTCAAAAAGACCGTCGCCTGAAACGAACAAGCCAGTTGGGCCGCCTCAAGATGATTAGGGGCAAAAAATAGAGACTCCTCCGGCGACAGGACTGCCGGCCTGACCCAGCTCAGGTAGGGGATGTGCCGTTCGGCCGCGGCCATCCGGGCATGCAGCCTGGCCATCCCGGCATAGGGATGCACGATATCCACCACGGCCCGGATGTCTTTTTCCGTGATCAACCGGGCCAGACCGGCCTGGTCCAGCCGCCCGCATCTCCGGCATATCCGGGGATGGCGCCCCACCTCCAAGGCCACATCTGTGGCTGTAGACACCAGCACGTCAAACCCGGCCACAGCCAGGGCCTCGGCAAATGAAGCGGTTTCACTGGTCCCGCCGATCAATAAAATCATCATCACCAGCCGTCCTCAAGGCGTCAACCAAAGATCGCCAAGGTCGATTTCTATCTGGGCAAACGGTTCCAGGCGCGCTTTGTCCGTGCCGCCAAAAACGCCCAGGGAAACCCAATGATCGGATTCAAGTCTAAACACGTCCACCGTCATATGGACAGGATCAATGAACCAGAGATGCCCTACCCCATACTCGGCATAGATAGCCATTTTTTTGGTCCGGTCGCGCAAAGCCGTACTGGGCGACAAAACCTCACACACCCAATCGGGAACGACATCGATCCAGTTGTGCTCCTGTTTCTTGGGGAATCTGTCCTTTTTCCACCCGGCCAGATCCGGGACGAGGATATTTTCCCCCAAGGCGATCTCCGGCTCAACCAGGATGATCCATCCTCCCGGCCCGCCGCCTTCGCCAAAGTCATAGGGCCCACCAATTTTCACATTCAATGCGGATGCGGTGCGGACGTGTTTGGTCGACGGTCTAGGGGTGACGATCAGTTCTCCGCGGATGATCTCCCCGGTCATGTTTTCCGGGATATTGTAGAGATCATCGTAGGTTGCCTCTTTCTTCGCCGGTTCCGACATGGCTTCGACTCCTTTTTATGATATTCCGGCATGGGCGTGAATGCCCTTTTCCGTGATCAACCGAACCAGACCGGCCTGGTCCAGCCGAGAGCGGTTATCTCTCCCTCAGATTTTCGATTTGACAAGCCAGACGCTTGCTCTGCCGCCGAAGTTCCTCATAGAACGCCTCGAATGATTTATTGGACAACCAATGTTTTAAAGGCGCCTTACAGACAAGGGAGGCGATTTCCGGCTCCTTCTCCCCTCTAGTCCGGGCGGAGAGACCCAGGGCCTGCTCGAATGTTTTCTTCGGATCCGGCTGGTCAAAGTCGTCGGGCTTGCGGTTGGTCCACCCGGCGATAAAGTCGCGATCCGCGCACAGCCAGCACTCGATATTTCGATCACACACGGCAAAGACAACAAGATGGCGATGTTCTTCTCGACACCGGTTGCTATCTCCTTTCAGCACTTCTTGCCAGTCTTCGTTATTTGCGTCCCGCATGAAAATAATCAGATCCACACTCTTTGAAGTCAATTCAAGGCATGTATTAGGTATTTCGCGACGCTGACTCTGGCCGGATTGACCTCGGAATCGCCCTTCGAGCAGTGTTGCTTCCAGACACCAGCGGTCACGCAAGCCCCTAAGGAACGCCCTATCCGTGCTGCCTTCCACCGAGTATCCGACCTTCATGCCAGCATCTCCCGATAGTGCATTTCGCCGAGCGGCATCTGATCGAGAAGCGTTTTCACCTTCTGCGAATCGGGTTTGACCAGGATGGAAGATGGATGACCGGGTTTGAGAATGTGGACACCATCCAGGTTGTCGTCAAAGAGATCAATGAAGTAGGGGCTATGCGAGGTGAACACAAACTGACCGCTCCGCCCGGAAACATCAATCATTTCGATAAGCGGCTTGAGATGACCTACATATAACCCATTTTCCGGCTCCTCAATAATGGTCAGGGGAGAGAATCCTGATTGACGCGCCCGATATTCCGCCATAAGGACCACCCAGACCAGACCCATGAACCGCAAAGTGCCGTCGGAAATGCTGCGCGCACCCAATCGATACCCGTCTTTGTTTTCAATAGCCAGGTGGATGTGGTCCGGGTCGGCAGACCAGAAATTGAAGAACTCGAGTTGCGGTTCCAGCAACCGGACCGTCTCGATCAATTTCCGCTCGATGCGGGGGTTCAGGTTATGAAGGTCAAAGAGGACCCGGCTCAAGTTTTGTCCATTGCTGGACAATGTCTCATTATTCGGAACCACGTCCGGCTGACGTAAAGCATCGGGCGAGAGGTTGTAATAGCTCCAGGAACGCAAGAAGCGTCTGAAGAGAATGGCCCGTTGGTTATTATCTAACTCGAACAACTGAGATAACATTGACGCATTATCAGGAACCCGCGCTTCAACATAATTGGGCGCGTCCATACGCTTTTGGACAAAGCCTTCCTCATTGAGCATGCGGGCTTTACCACCACGATTTTCCAGCAGCACCGTCTGGGCGAACGGGCCGCCACTCGCGGTTAGCCTCTCTTCCTCAACGCTCAGAGTCTGGGCTTCGCTCGTCCCACTCTTACGGGTGCGAAGATGCAGATGGTAATTGAATGAAATGGCCTCCGTGCCATTCATAAGTTCGCAGTCCATCTCGAATTCGATAAGCGCATTGTTCAGCACATGGAGGTTGGTCAGGTTCCAATGCACGCCCAGCGCGGCTAGTATCGCGGTATCTAAGTTGAGCCCTATGGACAGGCTAATGAATCGTAATGCGGAACAAAGGTTCGTTTTCCCGGCGTTATTCGTCCCGATAATCAAGTTGACCCCGGCAGGTCTAAACTCAAAATTGAGCAGGCTCTTGAAATTATTAACGTGAAAACGAGTAAGCATGGGAAAACCTCCTAAGCCACGGAATTAGCCGCTACTTGTTGTAACATCCGAACACCAATATCCGGGGATGGCGCCCCACCTCCAAGGCCACATCTGTGGCTGTAGACACCAGCACGTCAAACCCGGCCGCAGCCAGGGCCTCGGCAAACGAGGCGGTTTCTATGGTCCCGCCGATCAATAAAATCATCATCACCAGCCGAGGAAATGGTTAAAAGCAGCATTGACCGGTTAGCTATTTGCATATCGATGTCATCAAGAGGCCGGGGAGGCGGTCTCTTTCGCTATTCTCAGCATTTCATCCAGAAGCTGTCGCAAATGGGGACATTTATCGTAGGCCTTCTCTGGATCTAACCTGTCAAAGAGATCTCTGCCGTAGGCCACCTTCTTGTAAGTGCGCCCAGTCTGTTTTTTGTAAATAGCATCCCAATGTCATTGACCAGTAACCCGCAACTAATATTTAAGCACCCGTTCTAATGTTGTTTCCTCGGCTCTGATCCAGTCATGGATTTCGGTTATAATCTCAAGGGGTGTCTTTTGGGGCGTCCAGCCGGTGGCCGCGGTGACTTTGGCGTTATCGGTCAGGTAGATGCGGATATCGGCCGGCCGGTTTTCAGGAACCTGGGCGATGTTGATCCGCCGGCCGGTCACCTCTCGGCACAGATCGGTCAATTCCAGAAGCGACAGGCTGATCGGGCGGCCGCCGCCCACGTTGTAGATTTGCCCGTTGTGTTTCTTTACGTCCTGCAGTTGAAGGATAAGCAAATTAAAGAGATCATCGACATGAAGGATATCGCGGACCTGTTTCCCTTCCCCGCCGAACCCGATGTAAGATAGGGGCTGCCGCCAGTAGTGCTTGGCCACCCAGAGGACCACCACCCCCTGATCCACCTTGCCGAACTGGCCCGGCCCGGTCAAGACGCCGCACCGGTTGATCACCGCTTTTAAGCCGTACATGCTGACGTATTCTAAGATGAGCAGCTCCGAAGCCAGCTTCGTGGCCCCATACAAGGACCTGGGTCCGTCCAGCGGAAAATCCTCGGCATAACCGCGCTCAGTCACTCCGGCCGTGTCTTGGGCCGCGGCCAGTTCAAACCGGGTGGCCGTTTCATCATATCTTAACGCATTTATTCTATCAAATGGATACACCCGGCTGGTCGATAAAAAGACTATGGTGGATCGATGCCGCCGGGCGAATTCGAGGCAATTAACCGTGCCCATCAAGTTGGTGTTGATCAGATATCCCGGCGAAGACTGGTAACCGGCCAGGACCGACGGCTCGGCCGAACATTCGAGAATGAGATCGATCTCGGCAACGGCCTCGAAGTCCTCCGGGTTCCGGATGTCGCCATGGATAAATTCGATGTTGCCGGCCTGGAGCCGGGGCAGGTTTAGCTCGCTCCCGCGGCGCTTCAGATTATCCAGGCAGGTTATCCGGGCCTGGGGATACACCTGCCGAAACTTAACAGCCAGAGAGGCGCCTACAAATCCGCACCCTCCCGTGATCAAGATATGGTTAAACGACATTTGGGGAGCCTCCGGATTGTTGCTGGTTACATGTTACTCGTTACATGTTGCTGGTTGCGGGTTGCTGGTTGCGTGTTTCGGGTTGCGGGTTGGCGGGTTGGCGGGGCATCGGACGAATTTTTTTTAAATAGACAAATCCGAATAAGCCCCAACGGGGCGCTCTAGGTTAGCCCAGCGGCAGCGCCCTGGGAACTACGGTGGTTACGTGTTGCGTTACTCCCCGGCTCCCCGGTAGGCGATCCGCTGGATATCTTCGCCGGCATTCTTTTTTTTCTGACCCATCAGGGTGATGAGTTCCTCGACGATTTCGCCGATGGCATTGGCCTGGTGATTAAATTTTTCCGCGACGACGGACGATTGTTCGGCATCGCTGACGGTTTCCGCGCTCATCTTGCTCATTTCAAACATGTATTTGCTTACCTGTCCAATCCCCTGGACCTGATCGTGAGAACCGGACGAAATCTCTTTCATCAGTTCACCGACTTTAACGGTACTGGTGGATATTTCAGAAAATGCTTCATTGGTTTTCGTCAACAGTCCCAATCCCGCCCGAACCTTTTTCAGGGCTCCGTCGATGATGTCGCCGGTGCTTTTAGCGGCTTCGGCAGTGCGCAAGGACAGGGTTCTGACTTCATCGGCCACCACGGCGAATCCCACCCCGGCATTACCCGCCCTGGCTGCCTCCACCGCGGCGTTTAAGGCCAGTAAATTGGTCTGGAAGGCAATTTCGTCGATGGTTTTGATGATCTTGGCCGTCTGCTCGCTGGCCTCAAAAATTTCTTTCATTGATTGATTTAATTCGACCATGACCTTATTGGCTGTACCGGCAAATTGATTTGTTTTATCAATAACATGATGAGCCTGGTCGGCATGTTCGGCATTATTGTTGGCGATCGTGGTCAATTCTTCAAAAGTTGACGACGTTTCTTCGACCGCCGCAGCCTGTTCAATAGCTCTTTCGGCCAGGGATTGACTCGATGCCGCCACTTGAAGTGAGGTTGTCGCCACCTGGGTCGCTTCGGCGGAGAGTCTGGAGATAACCCAGTAGAGC
>JADFXY010000130.1:0-10973 GCA_015233355.1 Deltaproteobacteria bacterium
TTCAATAGAAAAGTGTGCCAAGAAATAAGAAAATTATTTTGTACAACTAACGGTTAAGTAGGCTCGCCAGTCTTTTTGTCTTCCACCAACACATGAGCCCACTTGACCTTAAGTTAATGACATTGACGTGTAACCTGCAACCGGTAACCAGCTACCGGTAACGTTTTAGAAGGGGAGATTTAGGGTGAGTGAATTTGATCGAGTTGTGATTATTACCGGTGGTTCCCGGGGCATCGGCCGGGCTATCGCCTTGGCCCTGGCTGGTTCTAAGAGCGTGATGTTGCTCAATCATTATGATCCGGACGACTCGGAGGCTGAGAAGACCCTGGAGATGCTGAAACCCCTGGCTGCCCAGGCTGAGGCGTTTCGGTTCGATATTTCTTCATCGGACCGGGTGAACGAATTCTATGAGGATATCATCAAGCGATTTGGCCGGATAGACGTGCTGGTGAACAACGCCGGGATCACGGCTGACAACTTTTTGGTCCGGATGAAAGAAAGTGAATGGGACCGGGTTCTAAACATTGATCTTAAGGGCGCTTACTTGATGACCCAGCAGGCGGCCAAGGTGATGATGAAACAACGGTCCGGTCGAATTGTAAGTATTTCTTCAGTCGTTGGGGCCAAAGGGAATATCGGGCAGGTCAACTACTCCGCGGCTAAGGCGGGTCTGATCGCCATGACTAAGACAGCGGCCATGGAGCTAGCCGGCCGAGGAATCACCGTCAACGCCGTGGCCCCGGGGTTTATCGACACCGAAATGACGGCAGTGCTGCCTCAAAAGATAAAAGATGAGTTTTTACGTAATATTCCCATGGGCAGGATGGGCACTGTTGATGAGATTGCCGGCGTGGTGGCTTTCTTGGTTTCAGATGCCGCCACTTATGTTACCGGCCAAACAATTCATATAAATGGCGGATTATATTTGTAAACATATGAAAGACGTTTTCTGCGGATGTCGATTTGTGATAAACAGACAGGGCCTTTCTTGGTCATGAAAGCCCGGTCGAGACTTGGCTCAGGTTTAGTGGCGGCCCGTGCAAGCAGATTTTCCGGAAGGCCGGCCCCGTCTGGATGACGCAAAGACACCAGGTTATCTCGGCGCTGAATCGGCGATATGATCTAAGGCTATAATGCTGCAAAATAATTA
The DNA here is from genome assembly GCA_015233355.1 of Deltaproteobacteria bacterium. Lineage (GTDB taxonomy): Bacteria > Desulfobacterota > JADFXK01 > JADFXK01 > JADFXK01 > JADFXK01. The sequence goes on from JADFXY010000130.1 coordinate 1,151, forward strand.
AACAGGAGATAATGTCATGTCGATAGATGAAAAAGTAAAAAAGATTATCTGTGATCAGCTTAGCGTGGCCGAACAAGATGTCGTTCCTGAGGCCTCATTCGTAGACGACCTGGGCGCCGATTCTTTGGATTTAGTGGAGCTGATCATGGCCATGGAAGAGGAATTCGGGATTGAAATCGCCGATGAGGACGCGGAGAAGATTAAGACCGTGATCAACTGTATTACGTACGTCAAAGAACACACCTAAAATCGGGCTATCGGGGCTGAATTCTGCGGATGAAGGCTTAACATCCGGCGATCAACCATCGGTCTGCGGCCGATCTGGAGAGAAGGACCTGACGAGTTGACAGCCGACAGCAGTTGTTTTCAACGAACCAACTAGTTGACATGCCGGTTTTTACCTTATGGTGGATGTGATAAACCGGCAGGGTCGGTCGGCGGAGCCTGTGATATGGGCGTGATACTTGGCCGGGGATGGCGTCAACCCAACCGAGCGTCTAGACAATTGGAGGGATCATCACTTGAAGCGAAGAGTAGTTGTTACCGGCCTGGGACTGGTTACATCATTAGGGATCGGCGTCGAGAAGAACTGGCACTCCATTACAAATGGCATTTCGGGAATCACTCTTATCGACCGTTTTGATGTGAGCGAATACAGGACTAAGATCGCTGGGATGGTCAAAGATTTCAATCCCGAGGATTACATCCCGGCCAAAGAGGTCAAGAAGCTCGATCGGTTTATTCACTATGCCGTGGCCATGGCTACTGAATCCATCAAAGACAGTGGCCTTGTCGTTACCGATGCCAACGCCGAACGCATCGGCTGCGTAATCGGGTGTGGGTTAGGCGGCCTGGAAACACTAGAGACGCATCATAAAGTCCTGCTCGAGAGAGGCCCGAGCCGAGTCACTCCTTTCTTCATCCCTAAGCTCATTTCTAATATGGCCCCCGGTCAGATTGGTATCCAGTTCGGACTTAAGGGCCCAAACATATCCGTCCAGACGGCCTGCGCCTCCGGAAATCATGCCATTGGTGATTCGCTCAAGCTGATCCAACGGGGCGCCGCGGATGTGATGGTCACCGGCGGGGTGGAGGCGACCATTACGCCGTTGGCCCTGGCCGGGTTCAGTTCCATGAAAGCCCTGTCCAGCCGCAATGATGAACCGCTTAGAGCCTCCCGGCCTTTTGACCGTGACCGAGACGGATTCGTCATGGCTGAAGGTGGAGGCTCGCTGGTTCTGGAGGAACTGGGCTTTGCCATGAAACGAGGCGCCAAGATCTACGCGGAATTGGTGGGCTATGGGTTGAACGCCGATGCCTATCACATGACGGCGCCTTCTCCGGACGGTGACGGGGCGATCAGATGTATGCGCTTAGCCCTGGCCGACGCAGAAGTGGCTCCGGATCAGATCACATGTATTAACGCTCACGGGACCTCAACTCCGTTGAATGATGCCTCCGAGACCCTGGCCCTGAAGGCGGTCTTCAAGGATCATGCTTATAAACTGGCCATCAGTGCCACCAAGTCCATGACAGGTCATTTGCTCGGCGGCGCCGGGGGCGTGGAATCGGTCTTTTCTTGTCTGACGATAAAGAATGGAGTTGTTCCGCCGACCATTAACTATGAAAACAAAGACGATGCCTGCGACCTGGATTATGTACCTAACCAGGCCAGGGAGATGGCTGTGTCATATGTCTTGTCCAATTCGTTTGGTTTTGGCGGGACCAATGCTTGCTTGCTGTTTAAGGAGTTTACCGGATAATGACGGCCAACGCCCGGAAAATACTGATAGGCAGCGATCACGGCGGATACACTCTCAAAGAGAGTCTGAAGAAATTTATTTCCGCTTGTAGGCATGAGGTGATCGATGTGGGCACGGATAGCGAGTCTTCGGTGGATTATCCTAATTATGCCATGGAAGTGGCCAAACGAGTCGCGGCGGATAAGACCCTGACGGGGATCCTGATCTGCGGGACCGGCCAGGGCATGTGCATGGTGGCTAATCGCGTCCGCGGTGTCCGGGCTGCTTTGTGTAATGAACTTTTCACTGCCCGAATGGCTCGCGCACACAACAACGCTAACATTCTGACCATGGGTGGCCGGGTAGTCGGACCGGGATTGGCCGAGGAAATAGTTAGCCTCTTCCTTAACACTCCTTTCGAGGGGGGCCGGCATCAGAGACGGATCGATCTGTTTGAACAAGGCTAAACCTGCTCAAGTTGATCTGACAAGTGGTGAAGTTGCTGATTGATTGGTTCCCGGAACAACAGGATAGCTTAAAATCATGTCATTAAAAAGACTTGAACTGGTTGACCCCGAGATCGCGGCGGCGATTCGGTCCGAATTTGACCGCCAGAGTAACAACCTGGAGATGATTGCCTCTGAAAATTTTGTTGATAAGGCGGTTATGGAGGCGGTGTCCAGTGTTTTAACTAATAAATACGCCGAAGGATATCCGGGTCGACGGTACTATGGCGGTTGCGAATACGTCGACGTGGCCGAGCGATTGGCGGTCAACCGGGCTAAGGAATTGTTCCAGGCCGAATACGCCAACGTGCAGCCCCATTCCGGCTCTCAAGCCAATATGGCCGTCTACTTTGCCGCATTAAAACGTGATGATGTTATTTTGGGAATGGACCTGGCTCATGGCGGGCACCTGACCCATGGCAGCCCGTCCTCCTTTTCCGGAAGGTTCTTTAAGATTGTCTCCTACGGGGTCAACAAGGAAACGGAACGCATTGACTATGAAGAGCTTCGCCGCCAGGCTGTAACGCACCGGCCAAAGCTGATCGTTGCCGGCGCCAGCGCCTATCCTCGGGCCATCGATTTTAAGGCTTTTCATGACATCGCCAAAGAAGTTGGCGCCTTATTGATGGTCGACATGGCTCACATCGCTGGTCTGGTGGCCACCGGTTTACACCAATCACCGGTGCCCCATGCGGATTTTGTTACCTCTACCACGCATAAAACGTTACGCGGCCCCCGCGGTGGTTTGATTTTAGCCCGGGCCGAACACGAATCAATGATTAACAGCCAGATATTCCCTGGTATTCAAGGTGGACCACTCATGCACGTGATCGCCGCTAAAGCGGTAGCCTTGAAAATGGCCATGAGTGACGACTTTAAGAAATACCAGCAGCAAGTGGTGACCAATGCCCGGATTCTGGCCGAGGAGTTAATAGGCAGGGGATTTCGATTGGTCTCCGGCGGTACGGACACCCACCTGATTTTAGTCGACCTTAGTCCGTTGGATGTAACCGGGTTGGATGCCGAAAAGGCGCTGGATCGGGCCGGCATAACAGTCAACAAGAATCGTGTTCCCTTTGATCCTAAAGGCGCCAAGATCACCAGCGGGATCAGGCTGGGTACACCGGCCTTGACCACCAGAGGCATGGGTGAGGCTGATATGGTCCAGGTGGCTGGTTTGATTGCTCAGGTTATTCGGAATATTGACAACACCGAAGTGCTGGGCCGGGTTCGGGCCGAAGTTAGAACCCTGTGTGGCAAATTTCCCCTATACGATGACCTCTATGATTGATAATTATCTCCCCTTACCGGGGCACCGACCGGATTGGCTGGAATATTTTATGAGTATCACGACGCTGGTGGCCAGGCGGTCGAGCTGCTTGCGGCGTCAGGTGGGGGCGGTGGCCGTTAGGGATCGGCGAATCCTGGCTACCGGTTACAACGGAGTTCCGGTGGGTCTGCCCCATTGTCTGGATACGGGTTGTTTACGAGCCGAATCGAACATCCCCTCCGGTGAGAGACACGAATTGTGCCGAGGTCTGCATGCCGAACAAAATGTGATTATTCAGGCGGCATATCACGGTATTTCTATAAGAGATGCGACGTTGTATTCCACCACCTTTCCTTGTTCCATTTGCGCTAAGATGTTGATTAACGCCGGTATTAAGATCATCTACTATCAGCAAGGGTATGCCGACAAGCTGTCACAGGAGATGTTTGGACTGTCTGAAATAGAGTTGATCCGGGTGGACTGATTATGCGTTGTCCGTTTTGCGGCTTTCTCGATGATAAGGTCATCGACTCCAGGGTGAGCAGGGACGGACTCGTTATCCGTCGGCGCCGGGAATGCGGCGAATGCCAGAAACGGTTCACCACCTATGAGCGGGTTGAAGAGACCTTACCTATGGTGGTCAAAAAGGACGGCCGCCGAGAGACTTTTGACCGGTTAAAGATATCTATGGGGATGAAAAAAGCCTGCGAAAAATTGTCGGTCAGTATGGATCACATAGAGGCCTTCATCAACGAGTTGGAAGCAGACATTCAAGAATCCGGCCGAAAAGAAATTCCATCCACTGATATAGGCGAACGGGTGATGAACCAACTACGTAAAATGCACGAGGTGGCCTACGTGCGATTTGCTTCCGTCTATCGGCAATTCAAAGATATCACCGAATTCAAACGGGAAGTGGAAACTCTCTTCCAATCCCGCGTCCTCAAAGACCATCCGGAAAAATAACCCCTAAGATTTTTATTCCTGTTATGAGCCGCATCGAGATCAGAAGTCTTTGAAATCGTCTTGAACCATCGGGATTACTTGTTCTGGTCGGGCTTCCTTCCGGCGCCTGGGGCTATCAGTTCCTTTAATCACCCCGGATGGAACGAGCGACCTGGCCGAAGGTCCCGCAGAGACTCGTCGGGCGGCTGGAATTGGTTCGCTTCTGGTTGACTTAGGCTTCTGAACTATTTCTTCTTGCTGCATACCACCTATAATGGACGCTAGCTCCGTCACAATGCCTCTCATGGATAAAGCCTGAGCAGTCATTTCCTCAGAAGCTGCCGCAGATTCCTCGGCTGTGGCCGCATTTTGTTGGGTTACTTTCTCCATCTCGGCCACTGCCCGGCTGACCTGGTCAATGCCCTGGGCCTGTTCCGTCGAAGCGGCGGCGATTTCACCGACCAACTCAGCGACTTTGGATGCTTTTTCCGACACATGGTTGAATACCAGGTTTGTTTTTAGGACCAGGTCGGAGCCGTCTTTGACTTTTTTAGTCGTGTCCTCGATTAAGCCGGCTGTATTCTTAGCCGCCTCGGCCGCCCGCATGGCTAAATTTCGGACCTCGTTGGCCACTACAGCGAATCCGGCTCCGGCCTCTCCGGCCCGGGCTGCTTCTACCGCGGCATTAAGAGCCAGCAAGTTTGTCTGGAAGGAGATTTCGTCGATTGTTTTGATAATTTTTGATGTCTCGTCGCTGGCCTTAGTAATCTCTCCCATTGATGAGGTCAGGTGGGACATGGAGGTATTCGCCTCGGCGACGATCTCTTTCGTCTCTTTCATTAAATTATTCGCGATATTGGCGTTATCAGCATTGCGCTTCGTCATGGATGACATCTCCTCTAGGGAAGAAGACGTCTGTTCTATCGAAGCCGCCTGGGTGGCGGTCCCCTCAGCCAAGGATTGACTGGCCATGGACACTTGCGAGGAGGCGGTAGCCACCTGGTCACTGCCGGCGCTCAAACCGACGACCGCTCGGCTGACGACCTTGAAGGCGCTGGTGGAAATCAACCAGATGATCAGGGAGAGCAGGACAACCGCCAATCCTCCGAGCGTAATCGAGAGATTCTTGATGTCCCTGACCGGTTCGAGGAAATCCGACTTATTGATTGTGGCCACGAGCAACCAGCCGTTTTTGGCATAGGTAGCGAAATAGGCAATTTGTTCTGCTCCTTGCCAGTGATAGGTCAATGATCCGTTTTTTTGGGCAAGTATGTTCCGTCCAAATTCCTGTTCCGCCAGGTTTGTTTTTAGAATATTCTGTTTGTCGGGGTGGGCCAGGATTGTTCCTTTGGCATCCAACATGAACATGTAACCGTTCTTCCCGATTTTGACATTATTTATGAATGATTCCGAGAAGTTTTGCAGTTCAATCGGGGTACCCATGATACCGACATATTGCCCGTCAACTTGGATCGGCGAGGTAATTAGAATCACTGGTCGACCTGTGGCGGGGGATCGTTGGACATCACTGATCCAAAGTTGACCCTGCCCGGCCTTTTCTGCATTGGCAGCGTATCCTGGTATCTTCGCAATTTCCACCCCTACAGACTTGCCGTCGATGGAATCCATGAACAGCTTGCCCTCGGTATCAGCCAAGAACACATTTTCGTAAAAAGGTGAGGCCTTATATATCAATACAAGTCTTTTCCGGGCCTCATCCATCCGCTTGCCCTGACAGGCCGCCTGGAAAACGCCGGTCTGGGTCAATAGCACCGATTCTCTTTCCCGATCCTTTTCCCAGGTGGCCAGCCAATCAACTGTCGAGCTAACCATGCTTTGCATGTTGGCCTCCTGCTGAAGCATTATGCCTTTGTATGCAGCCCGGTAGGACAAGATCGACAGCGCCCCGATGGTGATTACGGCAATGGGCATGAGAGTGCCCAGCAATTTGGTTCTAAAGTTCACTTGTTTCATAAAGCCTCCCTGCTGATTCGTGGTTTCACTGAATACATTAGATTATCAGCCGCCGGTTTGCCGGGTTCTTGGGGCTATTTCATGGAAGACACGACTGATTATGGCTGGCTTCATGGTCGCCGTAGGTCGGGCCATGAAAATTATATTGCTGGAATAGATTGAGATATCATGCAATCACACTAAGCTATAATAGGAGCGGGATACAAGTAAAAATGTCTCTGTTGAAAATTTTGTGCACGTAAATTGAATCGTTGCAGGCTCTGGTTTTGTTTTAAACGCCGCAAAAAATGACAAGAGAATACCTTTTGGTCTTGCCATAATCGCCATAACCCGGTAAGAAAATATAAAGGTTGAGGTGAAGGCCGAGGAAAATCTAATATGACCGACTTAATCTGGAGCATCGATGTGGCCTGGTCACCAGTCATAGCTCCGGGTATAAAGGCATCCGGCAATGAACACAGACTTGAGGAGATGTGAGTGGCTAGAATAGATGATTATGAAACCGCCTATCGGCTGGCTAGGGAAGAGTTCATCAACCGGGATCCCCATCAAGCTGCGGCCGGCACCGGGGCAAAGTTAACTTCTGAAGGACATATCCAATTAGTTTTCTTGAATCGCCTCATCCAGGTCTCTGCACCGGGGGGTGAGGTAGCAGTGCTGGATGGAGGACCGGACGTGTCTATTCAAGGCAAGGTAATCATCCTGCACTATCTGAATGCACCTCAGGGGCGCCCCCCCAAAGGGAAGTTAATCACCTTCCGGGAAGTCCCGGCCGGAGAATTTTATTATTCGGCTTTTGAAAAACGAGCCAAGGTTCCGTTATTATCCACATTTGGTCAGACTCCGGAGAAATTGCTGAACCTGGCCCCGGTCTTGGGCGGAGCGCCGGTAGAACACTCCGGAGTGGCTGTGCAGATTAATGTTCTGCCTTACGTGCCGGTGACTCTGGTCATCTGGCCCGGAGATGAAGAGTTCCCTCCGGATGGAAATGTGTTGTTTGATGAAAATATCACCTCATTTTTTCAGGCGGAGGATGTGGCCGTTGTTGCCGGCCTGGCCATATATCCGCTCATGGGCATGGCCAGGAGTGGGTGAGATTCGTCGACCCTTAGGAAAAAGTTCACTATGCGTGAAAGGAGAGAAATATGAAGTTGGCTGTCAGCGGTAAGGGGGGAGTAGGGAAGACCACCTTTGCGTCTTTGTTGGTTAAGGTGTTGAGCGAACAAGGCCATCGGGTCCTGGCTATCGATGCCGATCCGGACGCTAATTTGGCCGCGGCTTTAGGATTTGAAAATGCGGCCGATATCACGCCCATCTCGGAAATGAAGGAATTGATCGAAGAAAGAACTGAGTCCAAGATCGGGACCATGGGCGCCTTTTTTAAACTCAATCCCCATGTGGCCGACTTGCCGGAAAAGCTGTCTAAAGCCAGTGGCAATATCCGGCTGATGGTCCTGGGCGGTGTCAAGAAGGGCGGCGGCGGGTGCATCTGTCCGGAGAGCACCTTATTGAAGGTACTTATCAGCCATCTGATCTTGGCCCGGGACGAGGTTGTCGTGCTGGATATGGAAGCCGGCATCGAGCATCTCGGACGAGGCACGGCCGGTGCGGTGAACCGGTTGATCGTGGTGGTGGAACCAGGCCGAAGGAGTATAGAAACAGCAAATCATATCCGCCAGTTAGCTGGGGATATCGGAGTGAAAAAAATTTCGCTGGTGGGTAACAAGATCCGTGACGCCGCCGACGAAGAATTCCTGCGAAAAAATGTACCCGATTTTGAGTTTTTAGGCTTCTTGCCCTATGAACAGGCCATTATTAATGCCGACTTGTCTGGTACGGCCAGTTTTGGTGAGGAGAGCCGGTCTTTGGCCGAAGTAAGGCGGATCGTCAAGGAGCATTTTAATCAATAGAGAGCCGGCAATCCTCTCAACGTCTAACGGTTGGGACCCCAACGGAAAATTTACCGTGTATCTTGATGCGATCATTAACAAAGTCGTTTGGAGACGATTAGACATCGGACAAGGTGATGACGCTACGTTCAACCATAGAAAATAAACGCTGTCTGGTGACCGGAGGGGCCGGGTTCATCGGCTCACATCTAGTAGACCGGTTGCTGAATCAGGGCGCCGGAGTGACCGTGGTGGATGATCTGTCCTTGGGACGGACCGCCAACCTGGCTCATAATTTGGGTAATCCTCGGTTTTCCCTGGTCACGGGAAGCGTCACCGATAGTCGTTTGCTGGCTGACCTGGTGGTGGAACACCAGGTTATCTTTCATCTGGCTGCGGTGGTGGGTGTGAAACATGTCCTGGATGACCCGTTGAACACCCTGCACGTAAATGTGGAAGGCACCCGCGTGGTCCTGATGGAGGCTCTTAAACACCAGACCAGGACGGTGGTCGTCTCTTCATCTGAAGTCTACGGGAAATCCCGGCATATTCCTTTTTCTGAGTCCGATGATCTGGTTTTGGGCCCTTCGTCGGCGCCCCGCTGGTCATATGCCGTGTCTAAACTCTATGGTGAGCATCTGGCTATGGCGCTGGCCCACCAGGGTCTGCCGGTGACCATAGTCAGGTATTTCAATGCCTATGGGCCGCGTCTGGCCGGTGATGGATACGGCAGTGTGGTGGCTAAATTTATTGTCCAGGCCCTAACCGGACAGCCTCTGACGGTTCACGATGACGGGTGCCAGAAGAGGGGATTTACCTATGTGGCCGACACTGTGGCCGGCACCCAGGCCGCGGCATTGTCGGATAAGGCCATTGGCCGGGTATATAACATCGGCAGCCAGGAACATGTCCGCATTGTTGATCTGGCCCAGACCATATTGGACTTAACCGGATCCAAATCAAAGATTATCCATGTCCCCGCCAGGTCCGTTTTTGGGCCGAATTTTGAAGACATTAATTTGCGTGGCGCCGACGGCACCAGAGCCACCCAAGAATTGGGCTTTACCGCGCAAATCCCTATCCATCAAGGTTTGGCCCAGACCATCTCCTGGTTCAAGGATCAGGGGTATTAGTTCTCCGGAACGTCCAGGTCCCGATGGCCCTGGATGTGATGCTCCCGGATCAGCGGCTGCCTTTTCCTGACCGACTACAGATCAATAATTCCAGTTCCCTGGCCACGTTTGGTATTGACATGACCTGGGGACAAAACATATAGTCTATATCCCTATGGGTTATCTAATGGGACAGGGACGGCTTGCCCGATTTTTGGAAGACCTTTTTCCCTGCCTCTCCCGTTAATTGTTAGGAATGGTGCCGGTCTATCGGCTATGATAAATGTTCGCCTCATAATAATATATATATCTGCTCTGATGCTGTTGCTTTTGCCCGCCACCGTCACGGCCGGCGAAGGCGTGGTGGTTCTCCAGAGCGCTGATA
>JADFXY010000131.1:0-10924 GCA_015233355.1 Deltaproteobacteria bacterium
AATGTTTTCCCCTTCTGGGAAAGGGGTCCTGCTATTCGGAACCTGATGGTTTTTCTTGAAGGTCCATTGCCGGGGCTCAATGCGCCTTAGGTTGGGCCGCCATCCTAATACCGTGTAGGGGTTACACAATATAGCTCAGGGTTAGCGAAGCGCCACCCTGCGGCGGGGTCTCAACAAACAAGCCGACGCCGGGCAGTTCTCTCCCTTCACGGTGTCAAATTTTTGTCATCGCCTGGATCCGTTGGAGGACGGAGGGCTCATGATCGTTTTCGTCTAGCCCGCAGTGGCCCGCAACATAAAAGGTCAGAATGCAGCGGCTCTTGAATCGGCCCGGCAGGTGTGATAAGATAAATTTAAAAATGGAGTCGACTTGAAGAATGGAGAATGAAGCAGCGACAAAAATTTCCGGGGAAGATGACGATACTCAGGTCAAAAGGATTTGATCATGCCGGTCACAGCTATTTCCAACATAGTTCGCATGATGGAAGCGTTGTCCGAGACTACCCGGAATCAGGTCGTCGAGCATCTCCGGGAGTACCTTGAAGACCTCCAGTGCGAGATTCACAGGGATAGATACATCATTCCAGAAAACCCAAGCCCAACTGGTTGCGGCAGCCCGTTCTGCGAGGCAGCCATTCGAGACTGTCCTAAGACTGGCAGCATTAGTTGGTTCACTTTATTGAACACGGTGTTCACTTTTGTGATCATTCTCCTTCACCGGGATACCGGCGTTTTATTTTGAGGCTAATTTATTTATTATCAATCGTTTAAGTGAATTGGACATTGGTTTGGTTTATTTTGCAAGCGTTGAATCACCCTTCAAGCCACCCCCGGTGCCATCGTTAATTTTTAACCAACATACCAGTTAGTTAGCAAATTTTATGAATGACTTTGAGCCTGCGACACAGCTCAAGGGCGGACAAGGAAAAGCAACAAGCTATTCCATGGGGCTATGGTTTAATTATTATGTATAATTAAATAGTTATCCCGTGGGCGCGGTATGGCATAAATGTTGCTTTAAATAACGGAACTATACCTAGTCGGGACGGAACAAGAAAAGCTCATCTTTCAAAGGCTGGGGAGCACTATAAGCCAGCCTGAACCCAACGTTGCATGAGGTGCCCTGGTTGGAAAGAAATTATCCGTCAATCATATAGATATAGGGGGGGATGGCAATGAACTGGTTCTATAACTTGAATATCAGAACAAAGCTTCTGTCCAGTTTCATGCTGGTGGCTTTGATCGCCGGACTCATCGGTTATGTCGGCATCATAAACGTCCACAAGATCGAAGAAGCCGGCAAAGCCATGTATGAACATGATACCAAACCATTAGGCGAGATCTCGGAAGTGGCCGTCCGGTATCAGCGGGTTCGGGCCAACTTAAGAGAAATAATCCTGATCAAAAATGTGGATCAACTTAAAGACATTATTACTAGAATTAAAGAACATGACAAGGCCGTCGACGAGGGCCTGGTAAAGTTTGAGAAGTCCATCCAGCGCGAAGAAGTGCGCAAGGAATTTCAGCATCTGAGAGCAGCGATGGAGAAATATCTCCCCATGCGAGAGAAAGTGATCGCCCTGGCCCTGGAAAATAAAAAAGAAGAGGCCCTTAATCTGTTAATGGGCGAGGCTGCTCCAGTGGCCAGAGCGGTACAGGAATCAACCCAAAAGCTGCTTGAAATGAAGATAAACGTAGCCAAGTCCAGGGCTGAAGAAAACGAGGTTAGGGCCTCTACCGCCCAAAATCTGACCACCGGCATGGCCGGGGGCGGCGTGGTTCTGGCCGTTGTGCTTGGTTTTTTTCTGGCCCAGATTATCAGCCGGCCGATCAGGAGTCTGTCTGAAGCGGCAGAGAAACTGGCCGGCGGGGATACGAACGTCAAGTTGGAAGCCGGCACCAAAGATGAAATAGGCATGCTGCTTCTGTCGTTCACCATAATGATTCAAACACTCAACCAGTTGGTGGCCGACGTGGGGATGTTGTCCCAGGCCGCCGTAGCCGGCAAACTGGCGACCAGGGCCGATGCTTCCAAGCACTCGGGCGCCTTCCGGGATATCGTCCAAGGAGTGAACGACACCCTGGATGCGGTGATCGGTCCTTTGAACGTGGCGGCCGAGTATGTGGACCGAATCAGCAAAGGGGATGTCCCTTCCAGGATTACTGATGAATATCGAGGTGATTTTAACGAAATTAAGAAGAATTTGAATTTACTCATCGACGCCATGAATGAGGTGGCCAAACTGGCCCAGGAAATCGCGTCTGGAAATCTGATGGTCAAGGTGGAGGCAAGGTCCACAAATGACGCCTTGATGATCGCCTTAGACAAGATGGTCAAAGACCTGAGAGAGGTCGTCGCCAACGTTCAAACCGTCACGGACCAGGTGGCCTCAGGGAGTCAAGAGATTAGCTCCACGGCCACCGAAATGTCCCAAGGAGCCTCCGAGCAAGCCGCCAGCGTCGAAGAGGTGTCCAGTTCGATGGAAGAAATGAGCAGCACCGTCACTCAAAACGCCGACAATGCTAAGCAAACCGCGGCCATCGCGTCGAGAGTGGCCACCGACACTCAAGAAGGCGGCCGGTCTGTGGCGGAGACCGTTAAGGCGATGCGAAGTATTGCTGAAAAGATTGGCATTATCGAGGAAATTGCTCGTCAGACAAATATGTTGGCGCTCAATGCGGCCATCGAAGCGGCCCGGGCCGGAGAACACGGCAAAGGTTTCGCTGTGGTTGCGGCGGAAGTGCGTAAATTGGCTGAACGGAGTCAGAATGCGGCCAAAGAAATCAGCAGCCTGTCGACCACCAGTGTGGAAGTGGCCGAGCACGCCGGCCGGTTGATCGAAACCATCATCCCTGATATCCAGAAAACTTCTGAATTGGTTCAAGAAATTAGCTCGTCAAGCAATGAGCAGGCCGATGGTATCCAACAGGTTTCGAAAGCCGTCCAGCAACTTGACCAGGTGGTGCAACAAAATGCCAGTGCCTCGGAGGAGATGGCTTCCGCCAGCGAGCAGTTGTCCGCTCAATCGGAGCAACTTAAAGAAATAATCGCTTTTTTTAGATTGGAGCACCAGCCGGATGGGCAAAATTCACCGCGGCCCCGGTCAAAGTCGGGACGCGGAATGATTACGGCAGATTCGAGTAAAACCCCCCACTCCGGAATGCTCCCGCATAGATTTTCTAAGAAAGGAGCCGCTTCGACCAGGCGGTCATCCGCCGGAGCTGAGAAAAAAGGAATAGCATTACAGATGACTGACTCTAATGAAGATGAGTTTGAACGCTATTAGACCGCCGGCCGCCGGCTAGATTCAATCCGGTCATGATTGGCGTTTTAAAAAGCCCGCCGCCGGTTGCCGTTATTGGGTGGAACAACGAGCAACCGACAGCGCCAAGTTAGGGCCGAATCAATGTCAACAACAATGAAAGGTCAGGATGTTATGAAAAACATGAGAATTAAGATAATGGTGACCGGCGGCTTCGTCCTGATTGCGGTCCTTTTGTTAATAGTCGGGGCTTTAGGTTGGCGGGCCGTGGTCATGGTCAATGATAACTTTGAGGTGGTTGCCTCAGATCGTTTGCCCAGCATTTTGGGGCTTGGGATTATCAATGAAGCCAAGACGGCTATCCAGCGGGCGGAGCGGACCATTATCCATCCGGAATTACGCGCAGACAAAGCACATCAACTAAAGCGGCTTGAGGAGACCTGGAAGAACGTTGAAGAAGGCTTGAAAATCTATGAAGCCTTGCCTCGGACGCCGGCTGAGCAAAAAATATGGAATACCTTCAAGATATCTTGGGAAGAATGGAGAAAAATGCACCGCCGGGTGCTTGAGGCCGAGGAGAATGGGAGACATGAGGAAGCCTTAGCCTTGTCAACGGGTAAAGCCCGAGACGCTTTCAATGCGAGTGAGAAACTCCTGAATGATATAATAGACCAGAATAAGCGGCAGGCCGACGAGTTTCATAAAGAGTCCAAGATGCAATCTAGTCGATTGATCATGGCCACGTTGATGCTGTCAATTATAGGGACAATAGCGGCTTTGCTGATCGGTTTGATTATTTCCCGGAAAGTCGATGGAATAATTCAATCCGTGCTGGTTGAATTCGGCCGTTTAAAGGACGCGGCGACTGCGGGCAAGTTGGGAACCCGAGGACAACCGGAAATAATTCATCGCGATTTTAGAGGACTCGTGGCCGGCGCCAATGACATCCTGGAGGCGATCATCCAGCCTCTGAAAATGGCGGCGGATTATGTCGACCGGATTTCCAAAGGAGATTTTCCGCCCCGGATTACTGATGAATATAAAGGTGATTTCAATGAGATAAAGAATAATCTGAATCAATGCATCAACGCCGTGAGTTTGCTCGTTGACGATGTGGATGTACTGGCGACTGCGGCGGTTGAAGGGAATCTGGACGTCAGGGCCGACGCGTCCAGGCATCAGGGTGATTTTCGGAAGATCGTGGCCGGGGTCAACGAGACCATCACGACACTCGTTGGGCACCTTGATGTGGTGCCGGCTCCAGCGTTGATTCTTGGGACGGATTTCGCAATCCGTTACATTAACCAAATAGGGGCTGATGTGATCGGGTTAGCCAAGCAGCAAATAGTGGGCACCAAGTGTTATAATCATTTTAAAACCTCGGATTGCAATACGCCAAGGTGTGCCTGTGCCATGGCGATGCGGGATAACCGTAAGTCCATCGGCGAAACTGATGCTCACCCTGGGACACATAATCTTGAAATTTCTTACACAGGAATTCCATTGAAAGATCGCCAGGGAAAAATCATTGGCGCTCTGGAGTTTGTGACGGACGAGACCGCCATTAAGCAGGCCGGCCGGATAGCCGAAAAAGTCAATCAATACCAGGAGGCCGAAGTGGTTAAGGTAACCGAAGTGCTCGGTCAGATTGCCAAAGGTTATCTTAATGTAACCCTCCAGGTGACGGAAGCCGACCAAGACACCTCCGCGGCCAAAACCAATTTCGAAAAGATCGCAAGGGCCATCGAGAAAAGCGTGCAGGCTATTCATGGCCTGGCTGAAGACGTCAACACGCTGTCAACTGCGGCCATAGCCGGGAAGTTGGATATCAGGTCCGACGCGACGAAGCACCAGGGTGATTTTCGGAAGATAGTGGAAGGGGTTAACAAGACTCTGGATGCGATCATCGGACCTCTAAATGTCGCCGCTGAATATGTAGACCGGATTTCCAAGGGAGATATTCCGCCCCGGATCACTGATGAGTATCAAGGCGATTTCAATGAGATTAAGAACAACCTGAATCTATTGATCGACGCGATGAAAGAGGTTACCCAACTGGCTCAGGAAATCGCGTCTGGAAACCTGATGGTCAAGGCTGTCATCAGGTCTAAGAATGATGAGTTGATGATCGCCCTGGATAGGATGATCAAAGATCTGACGGAAGTGGTGGTCAATGTCCAAACCGCAACAGACCAGGTGACCTCGGGAAGTCAACAAGTCAGTTCTACGGCTAACCAGATGTCTCAGGGTGCGGCCGAACAAGCGGCGAGTATCGAAGAAGTTTCCAGCTCCATGGAGGAAATGAGCAGCACGGTGAGTCAAAACGCCGACAACGCCAGGCAAACAGCGGCAATCGCCATTAGAGTGGCCAATGATACTCAAGAGGGCGGCCGATCAGTGGCGGAGACGGTTAGGGCCATGAAGAGCATTGCCGAAAAGATCGGTATTATCGAGGAAATTTCCCGCCAGACCAATATGTTGGCCCTTAACGCGGCGATCGAAGCGGCTCGGGCCGGGGAGCATGGTAAGGGGTTCGCCGTGGTTGCGGCGGAGGTACGTAAGCTGGCCGAGCGGAGTCAGAACGCGGCTAAAGAAATCAGCAGCCTGTCGGTCAGCAGTGTGGAAGTGGCCGAACACGCCGGTAAGTTGATCGAAACCATCATCCCTGATATTCAGAGGACCTCTGAATTAATTCAAGAAATTAGCTCTTCCGGTAGTGAGCAGGCCGGTGGTATTGAGCAAGTTTCCAAGGCTGTCCAGCAGCTTGATCAGGTGGTCCAACAAAACGCCGGCGCCGCCGAAGAAATGGCCTCGGCCAGTGAACAGTTATCCGCTCAGTCGGAGCAACTTAAAGAAGTCATAAGCTTTTTTAGATTAGAACACCAGTCGGGTACCCATGGTTCGCCGCTCCGCCGGTTACAACATCGTGACCAAGCAGTTGCGGCGGCATCTCCTAAGACGTTTCGTTCGCCCAAGGCCCTGAATAAAGAAACCACTTCGGCCGGGCAAGCATCCCTTCGAGACGAGAAGAAAGGGATAGCATTACATATGGGTGACTCTGAAGATGTAAATTTTGAACATTTCTAAACCAAGATCCTGATGGACAAACCATAGCCGGCAAAATATATTGATAACACTTACCGGGCACTTGAAAAGGTGTCAAAAGCCAGGCGCCTTTTCAAGTGTGCATTAGTCAGCCTGCCTTTATGGTTCTTCTTGGTGATCCTCCCTAATCTTGAGAGCTGCTCATGGTTCTTTTTGATCCTCACTATAGCAACCCCCATATACTCGTGTGAGATTCTCCCATAACAATGGGTATAATCCCTATTTACTAATCGCCCCCAACCTGATATTTATTGTGATGATTTTGGCCATGGTTAATTTGTGGCTCAACGGTCCTCGACTAATCACCGAACAGGGAGGTAATCATGAGTGCCGCCGCGATAACTGAAGCAACTCAGTATCTCACCTTCACCCTTGACGAAGAAGATTTCGCCCTCGAAATTTCCAAGGTCAAGGAAATCTTGGATTTCACTACTATCACCAAAGTTCCTCGGATGCCGGAGTTCTTCCGCGGCGTGTTAAATCTGCGGGGAAACGTCGTGCCGGTGATCGATCTACGGCTGAAGTTGGGTATGAAAGCCATCGAAAGAACGGTGGACACCTGTATTGTGATTATCGAGATATCCATTGATGGCGAATTGACCCTTATGGGCGCCCTGGCTGATTCGGTAAAAGAGGTCATAGATCTTGATCCCGGTCAGATATCACCTCCGCCCACGCTGGGCACCAGGTTGGACACCAGGTTCCTTAAAGGGATGGGTAAGTGCGGAGAGAAATTTTTGATCATTCTGGACATTGATATGGTGCTTTCCTCCGATGAGCTGGCCCTGGTCAAGAATTCATCTGATTCTTCGAATAGTTCGCCGCCGGCCGCGTCCATCGCGGCTTCGAATGCAGGGACGGGACGGGCCGCCGGTGTTAGTTAGAATCCGGCCGGCCAGTGCTGCGTAACGCCGGCATATAAAGCATGGTACAACTGATCGTGATTTAACTGCTGATTACAAAATAATGGAGAGACGATCATGAACTGGTTCTATAATTTGAAGATCAGAACAAAGCTTCTGTCAGGTTTTATCCTGGTGGCCTTGATTGCCGGATTCATAGGCTACATCGGCATAGGGAGCATCCATCAGCTCGACGAAGCAGATAAGCTCATGTATGCCCGAAATACCGCTCCATTGGTAGATATCTATAAAGTTTCCGACGACTTTCAACGGATTCGGGTCAATGTGAGAGACATAATTATGGCCAAGACGGCCGATGAAATGAAAGGCCTGACAGCAGTGATCAAGGATCTCGACAAATCCATCGATGAAAATATGGCGAAGTTTGAAAAAACCATTAAGGCCGAAGACGTCCGAAAGGAATACCAGATCGTTAAATCAAGTTTGGAAAAATACAAGCTGATTACGGAAAAAGCCATCTCCCTGGCTTTGGAAAATAAAAGGGAAGACGCGATTAGTTTACTCCGGGGTGATGTCGTTATTCTGGGCCGGGCCATTACCGAGTCGATAAATAAGATATTTGACCTGAAGGTGGACCAGGCCAAAAAGAGGTCTGAAGAAAACGGAAACCTGGCCCGCGACGCTCAAAGGCTGTGCCTCATCCTGGCTGTAGTCGGCGTGATCCTGGCTATCGGGCTTGGATTTTTCCTGGCCCAGATTATCAGCCGGCCGATCAAGAGTCTGTCCGCCGCGGCTGAAAAACTGGCTATTGGGGATATGGACGTTCAGCTCGAAGCCAACACCAAGGACGAGATCGGAATGCTGTTGCAATCATTCAACAAGATGATTCAGGCCATGAACGGGATTACCCAACTGGCTCAGGAGATCGCATCCGGAAATCTGATGGTCAAAGCTGACATAAGGTCTGGGAATGATACGCTGATGATCGCCCTGGATAGAATGGTCAAGGACTTGACGGAGGTGGTGGGTAACATTCAGTCTGTCACCGACCAGGTGGCTTCCGGCAGTGAAGAAGTCAGTTCTACGGCCACCGAAATGTCCCAAGGGGCCTCCGAGCAAGCCGCCAGCGTAGAGGAAGTCTCCAGTTCCATGGAGGAAATGAGCAGCACAGTGAGTCAAAACGCCGACAACGCCAAAGAAACCGCGGCAATCGCCATTAGAGTGGCCAAAGACACTCAAGAGGGTGGCCGGTCGGTAGCGGAAACGGTCAAGGCTATGAAGAGTATCGCCGAAAAGATTGGGATTATCGAGGAAATTGCCCGGCAGACCAATATGTTGGCCCTTAATGCCGCCATCGAAGCAGCCCGGGCCGGGGAGCACGGTAAGGGGTTCGCTGTGGTTGCCGCGGAAGTGCGCAAATTGGCCGAGCGGAGCCAGAATGCGGCTAAGGAAATCGGCAGCCTGTCGGTCAGCAGTGTGGAAGTGGCCGAACACGCCGGTAAGTTGATCGAAACCATCATCCCTGACATTCAAAAAACTTCTGAGTTAGTTCAAGAGATCAATTCCTCCAGTGGTGAGCAGGCCGACGGTATTCAGCAGGTGTCCAAGGCCGTTCAACAGCTTGATCAGGTGATTCAACAAAGCGCCAGTGCGTCTGAAGAAATGGCTTCCGCCAGCGAGCAGTTGTCCGCTCAATCGGAGCAACTTAGAGAAATAATCAGTTTCTTTAGGCTGGAGCATCAGCCGCACGCAGGTACGCCGGGAAGACGGTCAAAGCCTGGTCGCCAAATGGTTGCGGCAGGTTCAGCCAAGACCTCCCACCCCGGAATGCTCCCTCATAAATCTTCCAATAAGGGAGCCGCTTCGGCCGGGCAAACATCCGCCGGAGACGAGAAAAAAGGGGTAACATTACAGATGTCCGGATCTGAAGAAAATGAGTTTGAGCGTTATTAGACCGGCATACAGACTGTTGGGCTATCGCGTCACGCCGAGGTAGATCGCGCCCAGGGCCAGACACGCCCCTAATGCTTCTACGGCGGTGGTCGGCCGGGAAAAAAACAGCAAGTCCCAGATAAAGGCCAGGGTCGGCTGAATGAGCAAGAATAGCCCGACTTGGGAGGAGTCCGTCCTGGGCAGTCCTTTGGAGATAAATACCCAGCCGAAGACCTGGCCGAAAAGACCGTAACCAATTAAGGCCGCCCAAGTTTGGCCGTCTGGGATGGCCAGGCTCTCTCCGGTCAGAACGGAAAACAGGCCCAAGATGCCGGCTGTGGTGAATGAGATGATAGCCAGTCCGGCCTCTACCGGTAAACGCCGGACATGAGCCCGCGACCATCTTAAAACCAGGATGTAAACTGCGTAACATACTGCCGTGATCAAAGAGAAGACGACCCCCCAATGATAATCTTTGCCTAATCGGTGCCAGTTTAGCCCCGCCACCAGGTAGAGACCGGTCATTGACAGGGGAATGGCCAACCCTAACCGCCAGGTCAGCTTTTCTTTAAACACCAAGATACCGAAAGCGGCTAGAAAAAAAACCTGGAAATTAGACAAGAGGGTGGCCAGGCCTGGCCCAATGAAGTGAATACTCCGATGCCAGAAGCCCAGGTCCAGAGCAAACATCAGACCACACAGGGCCGAGGTCAGGAAAAACCGCCGGCCGGCCCAAAGTGGCTCGCCTTTGATTAAAACCAGGGCGGCCAGCCCCAGCCCGCCAAAAAAGACGCGGTAGAACCCGGCCGTGGTCGGCCCGACATGGGCCAGTTTTACGAACACGGCTGAAAAACTGATCATGGAGGCCCCGGCCATCACCTGTAATCGGGCGATCAGTCTCTCTCGGGCCAGGGCGGGATCGACCATTTTGATAACCTGTGGCGATAGGATGCTTAATTAGTTGCCTTTTTTTTGACCGCCATGAGATTGTCCACTTCGTCAATGACCTGGCCTGTAATCGAGATGAATTTGAGAGATAGTCGAGAGGCATCGGCCTGAAACAAGAGATAGCCTCGCTGCAACGACATGACCGCAGGCGTCCAGGGGGAATCTTCAGGAGCATTATAGGGCGCTCCGCCGGTGCCGGCGGTGATATGCCAGATGGGTTGGACGAAATCCGGGTTGGCCGAAATCTGGTCTAATTTTCCGTCATTATTGGCGTCATCGGCTGGGAAAAGACCCACGGGGGTACGCTGATCGATCAGGGTCCGGTGGTAAGAGTGTTCATGTCCGGTCAGGACGGCGGCGACTTTGGGTGACTGGGCCATGGATTTCCAAAAACGATTCCGGACCTCGATCATCCCCAGCTTCTCCGGTTCCAACTTTTGACCTTTCCTGGAATATGCTTTGATGTTGTTGTTCCCTTGCCACCACATCCCGTCCTGCATGTGCCCGCCGCAGGGAAAGACCACTTGTTGGCAATAGACAACGATATAGCGGACATAGGCGTTTGCCTCGGCCTGGGTCAGCACATTTTCAAACCAAGATAGCTGATCCTCAAAGATATAACCCTGAGGGGATCCACCATATGTGGAAATGGCTTGATCGGTGGTCCACCAGTAGTTGTTGTTGACGCAGATGAATAGTACCGGTCCGTATTGGAAATGGTAAGCGTTTTTCTTATAGGTGGGCCGGCGTGGGTCGGAAGGTTGCGGACCATTGACCGGATTGCAGAATTCATCGGAAAAGACAGCCTCGGCG